>NZ_JBMNDR010000013.1:0-63740 GCF_052543235.1 Streptomyces sp. SAS_272
CCGGGTTCGTACGAACCCGGGGGCGCCCCTCATCCGTCCCCGCTCACACCGTGAGGAACGCCGCCGTCAGCAACGCCACTCCCGACCCCGCCAGCACCCAGCCGGCCCGCACCCGCCCCAGACCCCCCGCCACCACCACCGACGCCAACAACAACGCCCCGCCGAACGGCACCCACGCGTACAACACGCCCGCGGGCCCCGAACGCACCGCCCGATCACCGCCCGGCTTCAGCACCACCGTGTACGTCCGCCCCTTGCGCACCGCCACCGACTGATCCAGCACCACCCGCGCCCGCGCCGTCGACCCCGCCGACAACGGCGTGTACGGCCCCGCACAGCTGCCCCCCGCACACCGCGTCACCTCGACCGTGCCCTGCTCCCGCCCCTTCGTCAGCATCACGTGCTGCGCCGAGCCCCAGGAACCCCACACCCCCGCCACCAGGATCAGCACCGCGACCGCGCTCATCGCGGCGACCCGCCCGAACCGCAGCACCGCCACGGAGACCGAACCCCGGGCCGCGCCCCGGCCGGACCCCTTGGCCGAGTGCTTCCGGGACGGACCCCCACGGCGGTGCGACGAGACTGCAGAGCCAGACATGGCCGGGATCATCAGCCATCACTGAACCGACGTCAACCTCGGCGGGTGACAAGTCAGGAGTTGTACGTGCTTTGCGCCCGCTCCAACCCCTCCAGCACCAGGGCCTCCGCCGCGTCCGCCGCCCGGTCCACGAAGTAGTCCAGCTCCTTGCGCTCCGCCGACGAGAAGTCCTTCAGCACGAAGTCCGCCACCTGCATCCGCCCCGGCGGACGCCCGATCCCGAACCGCACCCGGTGGTACTCCGCGCCCATCGCCTTCGTCATCGACTTCAGACCGTTGTGCCCGTTGTCGCCGCCGCCCAGCTTCAACCGCAGCACGCCGTAGTCGATGTCCAGTTCGTCGTGCACCGCCACCACGTTCGCCAGCGGCACCTTGTAGAAGTCCCGCAAGGCGTTCACCGGACCGCCCGACAGGTTCATGAAGGACATCGGCTTCGCCAGCACCACCCGCCGGCTCCCCGTCCCCGGCGGGCCGATCCGGCCCTCCACCACCTGCGCCTGCGCCTTCCCCGCCCGCTTGAACCGCCCCCCGATTCGCTCAGCCAGCAGATCGGCGGCCATGAAACCCACGTTGTGCCGGTTCATGGCGTACTCCGGGCCCGGATTGCCGAGACCCACGATCAGCCACGGCGCGTTCGCATCGGTCGTCACCTGCATGTCTCCTTGATACGCGCAGACCGCCGCCCCCCGAGGGGAGCGGCGGCCGACGAAATGAGGTACCGGGAAAATCAGGCCTCAGTGGTCTCGGCCTCGGCGTCCGCCGGAGCCTCCTCCGCCTGAGCGGCCAGAACCTGCAGGACGACCGCGTCCTCGTCGATCGCCAGGGTCGTGCCCTTGGGGAGCGGGATGTCCTTGGCGAGGATGGACGCGCCGGCCTCGAGACCCTCGATGGAGACGGTGACCGACTCCGGGATGTGCGTCGCCTCGGCCTCGACCGTCAGCGTGCTCAGGACGTGCTCGAGCAGGTAGGCGCCCGGGGCCAGGTCGCCCTCGGTGTGCACGTAGACCTCGACGTTGACCTTCTCGCCGCTGCGGACCAGAAGCAGGTCGACGTGGTCGAGGAAGCCCTTGATCGCGTCACGCTGCACGGCCTTCGGGATGGCCAGCTGCTTCTTGCCCTCGAGCTCCAGGCTCAGCAGGACGTTCGGGGTGCGCAGCGCGAGCTGGAGCTCGTGGCCCGGCAGCGTGATGTGCATCGGCTCGGCGCCGTGACCGTAGACAACGGCGGGAACCTTGCTGGCACGACGGATACGGCGGGCGGCGCCCTTGCCGAACTCGGTGCGGGTCTCGGCTGCGAGCTTGACCTCGGCCATGTTCACTCCTCGTAGAAAGGGGGAAAGGTGGTCACCCGGCCAACCATCGGCCTGCTACGAAGAGCGCGTCGATAACGGACCGCCGTACACACGCGCTACACGCACGCGTACGGCCTCCCTCGCCGAGCAACTGTCACAGCTTACGCAGCGGGAAGGCCGTACACGAAATCGATCTAGGGCATGCGTCGGGCGGCAGCCGTCACTGCTCGTCGAACAGGCTCGTCACCGAACCGTCCTCGAACACCTCACGCACCGCGTTCGCGATCGTGGGCGCGATCGACAGCACCGTGATCTTGTCGACTTCCAACTCACCCGGCGTCGGAAGCGTGTTCGTGAACACGAACTCGCTGACCTTCGAGTTCTTCAGGCGGTCCGCCGCCGGACCCGACAGCACACCGTGCGTCGCCGTCACTATGACGTCCTCCGCGCCGTGTGCGAACAACGCGTCCGCGGCCGCGCAGATCGTGCCACCCGTGTCGATCATGTCGTCCACGAGAACACAGACACGGCCCTCGACCTCGCCCACGACCTCGTGGACCGTCACCTGGTTCGCCACGTCCTTGTCGCGCCGCTTGTGCACGATCGCCAGCGGCGCGCCCAGACGGTCGCACCAGCGGTCCGCCACCCGCACCCGGCCCGCGTCCGGGGACACCACCGTGAGCTTGTTGCGGTCCACCTTCTGACCCACGTAGTCCGCCAGCAGCGGCAACGCGAACAGGTGGTCCACCGGACCGTCGAAGAACCCCTGGATCTGGTCCGTGTGCAGATCGACGGTCAGGATCCGGTGCGCGCCCGCCGTCTTCATCAGGTCGGCGATCAGCCGCGCCGAGATCGGCTCACGCCCACGGTGCTTCTTGTCCTGACGTGCATAGCCGTAGAACGGCACGATGACGGTGATCGAACGCGCCGAAGCCCGCTTCAGCGCATCGATCATGATCAACTGCTCCATGATCCATTTGTTGATCGGAGCCGTGTGGCTCTGGATCAGGAAGCAGTCCGCACCGCGCGCCGACTCCTGGTAGCGAACGTAGATCTCACCGTTGGCGAAATCGAAGGCCTTCGTCGGGACGACCCCGACACCCAGCTGGTGGGCGACCTCCTCGGCAAGCTCGGGGTGGGCGCGGCCGGAGAAGAACATCATCTTCTTCTCGCCGGTCGTCTTGATCCCGGTCACAGCACTGTCTCCTCAGAGGTGTCTCAGCTGGATGTCGAGAACCCTCGCCGCTGGGCGCGACAAGGACGTCTCAGCTGGTAGGTGCGGGTGTGCACTTATCACGGTACGCCGTGTTCGACGCGCCCGTTTCCGGTCAGCTTCCGCTTTCGCCCTGGCGGGACGCCGTCTCGGCCGCCTTCGCCGCCGCGCTGCCCGGACGCTTACGGGCCACCCAGCCCTCGATATTCCGCTGCTGACCACGGGCCACGGCCAGCGAACCGGGCGGCACATCCTTCGTGATCACGGACCCGGCCGCGGTGTACGCGCCGTCCCCGACCGTGACCGGAGCCACAAACATGTTGTCCGAACCCGTCTTGCAGTGCGAGCCGATGGTGGTGTGGTGCTTGCTCTCCCCGTCGTAGTTCACGAACACGCTCGCCGCGCCGATGTTGCTGTACTCGCCGATCGTCGCGTCGCCCACATACGACAGGTGCGGAACCTTCGTCCCCTCACCGAGCGACGCGTTCTTCGCCTCCACGAACGTGCCGATCTTGCTCTTCGTCCCCAGACGCGTACCGGGACGCAGATAAGCGAACGGCCCCACCGACGCGCCCGCCCCGATCTCCGAGTCGTTGGACACCGTGTTGTCGACCCGGGCGCCCGCCCCGACCACCGTGTCCTTCAGCCGGCTGTTCGGACCGACCTCCGCGCCCTCGCCCACGTGCGTGCTGCCGTGCAGCTGCGTACCCGGGTGCACCACCGCGTCCCGCTCGAACGTCACCGTGACGTCCACCCACGTCGTCGCCGGGTCGATCACCGTCACACCCGACAGCATCGCCGCGGTCAGCAGCCGGTCGTTCAGGATCCGGCGCGCCTCGCTCAGCTGCACCCGGTTGTTGATCCCGGCGATCTCACGGTGATCGGCGGCCACGGACGCCCCCACCCGGTGACCCGCCTCGCGCAGAATCCCCAGGACGTCGGTCAGGTACTCCTCGCCCTGACTGTTGTCCGTGCGCACCTTCTTCAGCGCGTCCGCGAGCAGCTGCCCGTCGAACGCGAACACCCCGGAGTTGATCTCCCGGATCGCCAGCACCGCGTCGTCCGCGTCCTTGTGCTCGACGATCGCCGTCACGGCGCCGGAGGCCTCGTCCCGGACGATCCGCCCGTACCCCGTGGCGTCCGGCACCTCGGCGGTCAGCACGGTGACCGCGTTGCCGTCCGCGTGATGCGTCGCGGCCAGCTCCGCCAGCGTCGCACCCGTCAGCAGCGGAGTGTCGCCGCACACGACCACCACCGTGCCGTCCACACCGCCGCCCAGCTGCTCGAGCCCCATCCGCACGGCGTGCCCGGTGCCGTTCTGCTCCTCCTGCACGGCGGTGCGCACGGCGGCGTCGACCTCGGCGAGGTGCGCGGTGACCTTCTCGCGTGCGTGTCCGACCACCACGACCAGGTTCTCGGGGTCCAGCTCACGGGCGGCGGCCAGCACGTGGCCCACGAGGCTGCGGCCGCAGAGCTCGTGGAGGACCTTCGGTATGGCCGACTTCATACGGGTGCCCTCACCCGCTGCGAGTACGACGACGGCTGCCGGGCGAATGGCGCTCACGGAGTTTGCCCTTCGGCTGTGGGAGGTGGGGACATCCGAAGGATACCGGGGCGTTTTCCGGCGGACATGGGAGCGGGCCCCGACGGTGAGGTCGGGGCCCGGATCCTGTATGGCTCCCCCGCCAGGACTCGAACCCGGACATATGGCACCAAAAGCCACAGTGCTGCCAATTACACCACAGGGGAACATTGTCGCCCGAATCGGACATCTACTCCGACCGGCGAGTGGCGGTTCCTACTATGCCGCACCACCAGCCTTCGGTGCGACGGTGTAGGTCGGCGCTTTGGGGCGCGGCAACCCGTAGGCGGCCGTGGCAACCCTCTCCGGTGTCGGTGCGGTTGGTCTTGGGGTCGTGCTTCTCGAGGCTCGTTATCAGGCGAGCGTCGACCTTGATGCCGACCCGGTCTGCCCGGTGGGCCTCGGCTGCCGGCACGTCCGCCGACTCGTGGATGGCGACGGAGATCGTCGGCGTGCGGAGTCCACCCCTGTACTTGCCGGATGAATGTGCCATACGCATGCCGTGCGGGCGGAATGTGAGGCTCCGGGGTCGAACGGGTGTGGTTCAGCCGTTCGATGGATACCGGTGGGTTTCGATGCTGTTCGGTTACGGTGCGTGGTGTGGGGCGGTCGGGGAAAGTCGCCGGAAAAGGCGGGGGGTGCGCCCGTAGGCTGGAGGCATGACCATGACGGGGGCAGAGGACACGGCGGTCCGGGGAGGGCCGCTGTGGTGGGCCAGACGGCGCAGCGCGGTGTTCGACTCGGGCCTGGGGCTCGTGTCCGCCGTGGAGTGTGCGGTGGAGGGGGTGCCGTTCGCACGGGACGCGGGCATCCCGGTGGCGGTGGGGGCGGCGTTCGGTCTGCTGGCCGGTTCGGTGCTGGTGGTGCGGCGGAGGTGGCCGATCGCGGTGGTGCTGGTGGCGATCGCGATCACGCCGGCGCAGATGGGTTACCTGATGGGCATCGTGGGGCTGTACACGCTGGCGGCGTCGGAGTTGCCGCGGCGGATCATCGCCTCGTTGGCGGGGATGCAGTTGGTGGGGACGTTGATCGTGACGTTCGTGCGGGTGCGGCAGAGCCTGGATCAGGGGCGTCTGACGATCGGGGACTGGTTCATTCCGTTCGCGGCGATCACGACGTCGCTGGGGTTGACGGCGCCGCCGTTGCTGCTGGGGCTGTATGTGGGGGCGCGGCGGAGGCTGATGGAGAGCCTGCGCGAGCGCGCGGACAGTCTCGAGCGGGAGTTGCAGTTGCTCGCGGAGCGGGCGGAGGAGCGTGCGGAGTGGGCGCGTAACGAGGAGCGCACGCGGATCGCGCGGGAGATGCACGACGTGGTGGCGCATCGGGTGAGTCTGATGGTGGTGCATGCGGCGGCGTTGCAGGCGGTGGCGCGGAAGGATCCGGAGAAGGCGGTGCGCAACGCGGCGCTGGTGGGGGACATGGGCCGGCAGGCGCTGACCGAGCTGCGGGAGATGCTCGGGGTGTTGCGCAGTGGGGTCGGGGTGGAGCGGGCGGCGACCGCGTCGGTGACGGTGGGGGTGGCCGCGGTGGTCGTGGAGGAGGGGGAGGGGCCGTGTCTGGCGGAGCTGGAGGAGTTGGTGGGGCAGTCGGCGGCCGCGGGGATGGCGGTGGATCTGATGGTGGAGGGTGAGGTGCGGGCGTATGCGCCGGAGGTGGAGCAGACCGCGTACCGGGTGGTGCAGGAGGCGTTGACGAACGTCCACAAGCATGCCGGGGGTGCGAAGGCGCAGGTGCGGTTGGCGCATCGGGTGGGCGAGATCGCGATGCAGGTGGAGAACGGGGCGCCGCCGGAGGCGGGGTCCGCGTCGTCGGCGGGGTTGCCGTCGGGGGGCAACGGTTTGGTGGGGATGAAGGAGCGGGTGGTGGCGTTGGGCGGGGTGTTCGTGTCGGGGCCGACGGAGGCGGGGGGTTTCCGGGTGTCGGCGGTGATTCCGGCGGCTTAGGGCGTGGACGGTGGCCGTGCGGCGCGTCCGCCGTGTGGTGGTGGGGGGGTGGGGGCGGTGCGGGGGCGGCCGGGTGTCAGCCCGCGGTGAGGCGGGTGGGTTCGGTGCCGGAGGTGAGGGCGCCGAGGGCCTGGTCGATGTCGGGGCCGAGGTACCAGTCGCCGGTGTGGTCGAGGGCGTAGACGCGGCCTTCGGCGTCGATGGCGAGGAGGGCCCGGTCGTCGGCTTCGGCGCCGAGGGGGGCGACTTCGGTGTCGAGGGCGCGGCCGAGGTCGGCGAGGGTGCGGGCGAGGTGGAGGCCGTGCAGGGGGTCGAGGTGGAGGGTGCTGGGGGCGATCTGGCGGCCGGGTCCTGTGGGGGTGATGGTGAGTCCGCCGAATTCGGCCCAGGCTTCGACGGCGGCGGGGAAGACGGCGTGGCGGTGGCCGGCGGGCGAGGTGTGTTCGCGGAGGGTGTCGGCCCAGATTTCGGCTTGTTTGATGTCCCAGCGTCCGGGTTGCCAGCCGGCGGCGCGCAGGGCGGCGTCGACGGGTACGGGGAAGCGCGTGGTGGAGGCGCGGTCGGGGTGCATCTGCCCTTCGTCCGTGGTGTGTCGGGGTGGTGCGGGTGTGCCGGTGTGCCTGCGGGGGGCGGTTCAGGAGCCGGTCGCGGGGTCGACGACGCGGACGCCGAAGTGGGCGCTGAGGGCGGTGCAGGCGCGGCAGGGGGTGGCGAAGCCGCCGTGGAGGGGGTCGCCGTCCTCGCGGATGTGGCGGGTGGTGAGTTTGGCTTGTCTGAGGGTCTTCCGGGCTTCGCCGTTGGTCATGGGGCGGCGGGCGGCGCGTCTGCTGCGGGCGGCGTCGGCGGCGCTGATGTGACGGGAGATGAGGATGGCTTCGGCGCAGCGGCCGGTGGAGCGGTCGCGTTGGGCGCTGGTGAGGGTGTCGAGGAAGTCCTGGACGAGGGGGTGCAGGGGTGGGGGCTGGTCGCCGCGGGCGGCGGTGCCGGTGAGGGTGGCGCCGCGGACGGAGAGAGCGGCGGCGACGGTGGGGAGTATGCCGTCGCGGCGGTGGCGGAGCGCGGGGATGAGGGGTGCGGCGGTGGCGGACCAGCCGATGCGGGGGTCGCCGGTGTGGGTGGTGTGCAGGTCGTCGGGCCTGCCCGTGTGTGGCCCCGTCTGCGTGGTGTTCATGATCGTTTCCCCTCCGTGCATCCCCCCGGACGTCACAGGGTGCCAAATGGCGGGGCCGGTGCGGAAGCTGGGGCGGTGCGACACGCCCGGGGCGGGGTGGGTCGTCACGGCGGGGTGACGGCTGGTCACGGAAGTGGAGGGCCGGTGACCGCCGTCGCCGTACCGCATAGGCTGTCGCACCGTGAGCGCGTGGTTGACGCGCGTCGGAGATCGTTGGAGACAGTCGATACGGGTCGTGGCGGGCCGGGTCCGGAAGCGGAACCGCCTGTCGCGGGCCGTACAGAGTGCCGCAGGGGGCAACCGCCATGACGACAGGTCGGCTCGGGCTGGGGGCGCCTCCCGGCCGCCAGGTGGGGGGACAGGGCACGCCGCCGAACGCGGCCTACGCCGGGCAGGTCGTGCATTTCCCTGATCCGGTCCGGGCCGCGCGGCACCCGAGGGGTGTGCGGGTGGACGAGCGGGGTTATCCGGACTTCTCGCCGTATGCGCGGGCGGTCGCGGAGATCGCGGATCCGCCGGAGGGTTTCGGTGTGGACGAGTTGCGCCTGACGGACTACGTGTCGGCGAACGCGGCCTCGGCGGCTTCGGGGCACGAGTTGTGGGACACGGTGCCGGCGGTGGCGACTCCGCACGGCTGGACGTGGCATCACGTGGTGGGTTCGCGGCGCCTGGAGCTGGTTCCGGTCGAGGTGAAGGCCTTGCTGCGGCATCACGGCGGGGTGTCGACGGCGTTGGTGGACCAGGCGAAGCGGGGGACGCGGCCGTTGCAGGAGACGCGTCCGGCGCACTTCGGTCTGCCGAAGTCGGGTGTGGCGGTCTCGGAGCAGCAGGTGCAGGGGGTGGAGGAGGATCTGGGGTATCGGCTGCCGGGGGCGTACCGGTCGTTCCTGAAGGCGGCCGGCGGTTGTGCGCCGGTGGGCGCGGCGTTGGACGCGGAGCTGGGTCTGCTGGTGGACCAGCCGTTCTTCACGGTGCGGGACGAGGCGGCGGTCAACGACCTGGTGTATGTGAACAAGTGTCTGCGGGACCATCTGACGAAGGACTATCTGAGCGTCGGTTTCGTGCAGGGCGGGTTGCTGGCCGTGAAGGTGCGGGGCGAGCGGGCCGGTTCGGTGTGGTTCTGCTCGTACGACGATGTGCGGGACGTGGATCCCGGGTGGTCGCCTGCGGAGCGGATGGAGCGGTTGTTGTTGCCGTGCGGTGAGGACTTCGACGTCTTCCTGTCGCGGCTGGCGGGCAATCCGCCGGAGTTGGCGACGGTGGCGAATCTGATGGTGGACGGCGGGTTCGCGCGGGCGGTGCCGGCGTCTTCGGTGTCTTCGGCGGGGGAGTGAGCTGGACGATGGTGACGTTCGCGCAGGCGCAGGAGCGCGCCGGGGAATGGGTCAACGGGGATGTGCCGGCGTATCAGCATCGTGAGGTGCGGGTGCGGGAGTTCGAGCTCGGTTTCGTGGTGTGGGCCGAGGACCGTGCGGAGGGGCCGCGCTCGGACGGGGGTGCGCAGCGGCTGGTGATCGCCCGGGACAGCGGGGAGGCCACGTTGTGGCCTTCGGTGCCGGTGGGCGAGGTGATTCGCCGGTACGAGGAGGAGTACGGCCGTCCGGAGGGGCCTGCGGACGCGGTGCCGGCGCCTGCGGCGCGGGTGGATCTGAATCAGACCTCGTTCCTGTTGTCGCCGCCGGAGTGGTTGCAGGAGGCGGCGGACAAGCTGGGGATTCCCGACCGGCGGGAGGCCGGTTCGGGCTCCGGGGACGCCGGTTCGGGCTCCGGGGTTGCCGACGGTCCCGCCTCGTCGTCGGGCTCGTTCGGTTCGGGTTCGGGTGCGGGTGGTGATCCGTCGCTGCCTCGGACGCAGGGCGGTGTGCCGGGGAGCCGGCTGCCCGAGACGCAGCCCGGGGTGCCGACGGGTCCGTCGCCGGCGGCGGCCGCCGCTCCGGCCGGAGCGACGCCGTGGGCCGGGACGGACACCAACGGCGACGCCGGTGACGACCGTTCCGTACCGCTGCCCGCGACCGTGTTCGCGCCTCCGCTGAGCGGGTCCGACGACGAGGCGGGGCCGCCGACGGCCGCGCCGGACGCCCAGACGGCGTTGATGTCCGGTGGCAGTCAGCTTCCGCCGACGGCGGTCGCTCCGGTGCTCGGCGATCCGGGTGCGTCGGGTGCGTCGGGGGTTCGGGGCGGGCAGCAGGCGTCCGGGAGCGCGCCGGCCGGGCCGTCCGCGACGCCTCCGCCCGCCGGTCCGACGCCTCCGCCGGCGGGTCCGGCCGGGTCGTCGTACGGCTATCCGCAGGGTGCGGGTGCTGCGGGTGCTCCGCAGCCGCAGGCCGGGCCCGGCGCTCCGCCGAGGCCGCTCGCGCCGAACGCCGGTGACATCGCCGACGCGGCGACCAGCAAGGCCGCGCCGCCGCCGCGGCGCAACCGCGGTGCGGGGCCGCCGCCGCCACCGCCGGGGATGCCCGGAGCGCCGGGTGCGCGTCCGGGCGGCACGCCTCCTCCGCCGCCTGCGCCGTCCGGCCCGGGCGCGCCGGGCACTCCGGCGGGCGGCTATGTGCCGACGCAGCTGATCTCGTCCCTGGAACCGGGTGCTCCGGGTGCTCCGGGCGGTCCCGGGACTTCCGGTCCTGCGGGCGCTCCGGGTGTGCCCGGTGCGCCGCACGTGCCGGGTGCGCCGAACCCGCCCGGGGGGACGCCTCCCGGCGCGGTCCATCACGCCGCGACGATGTTCGCCGACCCGGGTCAGATGGGTCCTGGCGCCGCCCCGCATCCGCCGGGAGCCCCGGGCGTCCCCGGCGCTCCGGGCGTCCCCGGCGCGCCGCAGGTTCCGGGCGCTCCGGGAGCCCCGGGCGCTCCGGGCGGGAACGGCTCGGCGGGCGGGGGGCAGGGCGCCGTCCACCGTGCCGCGACGATGCTGGCCGGTCCGTCGGCCGGCGGCCCGGGCGCGCCCCCGCCGCCGCAGGCTCATGGGCCGCACGGGGTTCCTGGGGCGCATGGTGCTCCCGGTTTCCCCGGCGGCGGTCCCGGTGTGCCCCCGGGGCCGGTCGGGACGGCTCCGGGCGTTCCGCAGCCTCCGATGCCGCCGGGTGCGGTGCCGCCGCCGGGCGGCCCGGCGCCGGGGCAGCCGCCGTCGTACGGGTATCCGCAGCAGCAGGGTCTGCCGACGGTCGGGCCGGGGTATCAGGCCGTGCTGCGCTTCCGGGCGCAGGACGGTTCGGAGCAGCAGCTGATCAGGCGTTCGGCGCCGGGCACCCCGCACCCGGAGTGGCAGATCTTCCACGAGCTGCGCGCGATGAACGTGCCGCCGGACCAGGTGCTGGAGCTGCACACGGAGCTGGAGTCGTGCGAGCTGCCGGGTGCGTACTGTGCGCGGATGATCCGGGAGCAGTGGCCGCAGGCGCGGATCACGAGCATCGCGCCGTACGGCACGGATCATGCGAGCCGGCAGCAGGGCATGCAGCAGTTGCTGGCGCATCAGGGCGAGTTGCACCAGGTGGCCGACGGTCCCGCGCGTCCGGGGCCGGTGCGTGCGCCGTTGGCCCCGGTGCAGCCCGTGCCGCCGGTGCCGCCGGAGGCGATCGGGCAGGAGCTGGCGGCGGTGTTCGGGCCGGCGGTGTTCCGCTTCGAGCAGGCGGCGGTGTCCCGGCAGGGCGTGCCGCCGGTGGTGGCGCACACCCTGGTGGTGGCGGGTCTGCCGGCGGACATGGGGCCGTTCTTCTGGGCGCAGGCCCAGCCGGGGCGGCCGGTGCCGACGCTGGCGGAGCTGGCGGCGGAGCGGGGTGTGCAGCCGGCCTCGGACGCGGGTTCGTATCTCGTCATGGGCAGCGACTTCGGCAAGGCGATCTGTGTGCAGTACGGGACGGCGAACATCGTCGCCGTGCCGGTGGAGGCGGGCCTGGGCGGTGCTCCGGTGCCGCCGCAGTTCGTGAACACGGGGCTGCCGGAGTTCGCGCGCTGTCTGGCGCTGCTGGGGCGGATGTGGCGGCTGCGGTTCGGTCTGAACCAGGAGCAGGCGGGCCGTTGGACCGTCGACTTCCAGGCCCAGTTGGCCTCGCTCGACCCGGCGGCGCTCGGTTCGCCGGAGAGCTGGTGGTCGGTGCTGCTGGAGCAGATGTGGGACGGACTGCTGTGACGGGTGGTCGCTGACCCGCCGGAGTGTGCGGGGCGAAGAACGGGCCGGGCCCGGTCGGAAGACCGGGTCCGGCCTTTTCGTGTCCGGGCGGTGTCCGGGGTGGTGACGCCGTTGAGCGTGACCTGCACGCGGAGTGTCGCGTTATGAACACTTACGCCCGATACATCAAGATATGCGCGAAATCATCATGTCGTGTCCGTCGGGTGGCGAGGGGTTCAAGGATGAGCAGCGCATCGGTGTCACCGCCGGGGTTCGTGACCGTTCGCGGCCGCGGCTACCGTCCTGAGCAGGTCGAGGCGTACACGGCCGCGCTGTGCGCCGACCGCGACGCGGCGTGGGAGCGGGCCGCCCGGCTCACCGTCCTCGCCCGGCAGATGGAGGAGGAGGCCGAGCGGCTGCGCGAGGTCGTGACGGGGCTCGCGCCGCAGACCTACGACGTGCTGGGCGAGCGCGCGCAGCGCATTCTCCAGCTCGGGATCGAGGAGGCGGAGGACGTTCGCGCGTGTGCGCGGCGTGCGGCGGCGGACGAGGTCGCGCACGCCGAGACGTGCGCCCTCGGGACGCGCCGGGCGGCGCAGGAGGAGGCGGACGCGCTGCGCGCGGACGCCGAGGAGCGCACACGTCAGCGACTGCTCGCGGCGCGCGCCGAGGCCGACGAGGTCCGCATCGGCGCCCGGCGTGAGGTGAAGGAGTACCGGGGCGAGGCGCTGGCCGCCCTGCGCGAGGTGCGCCAGCGCACCGCCGCCATGCTCGCCGAGCAGCACAAGGAGCACGCCGAGCGGTGGGCCGCGGTGGAGCACGAGGCCGCCGAGCGGGCCGCCGCCCTCGACGCGCGGCACGCCGAGGCGGTGGCCCGCGCCGAGGCGGCGCTGTCCGGGGCGAAGCAGGCGTTCGCCGAGGCCGAGGAGTCGGCCCGCCGCGGCCAGGAGGACGCACACGCGCGTGCGGCCGGGATCCTCGCCGAGGCGCGCGCTCAGGAGGAGCGAACCGAGCGGGAGACGGAGCGCGTCCTGCGGGAGCACGGCGCGCGCGGGGAGGACGTGCAGGCGCACATGGATCACGTCCGCAACAGCCTGACCGCCCTCACCGGCCGCGCGGTCGACTGACGGCCGCCCTCACCCGCCGCGCGGTCGTAGCGGCGACTGTCTTCCCCGGCCGCGCAATCGACTGACGACTGTCTTCCCCGGCCGCGCGGTCGAGCGGCGACCGCCCGGCCGACGACCGGGTCGCCCGATGTCCCGGGCGCCGGTTGTCGCGCCGCCCGCGGGTGCTGGGTGTCAGTCGCCCCTGCGGACCGCGCCCGCCAGGATCCAGCCCTCCACCTCCTCGTACCGGCGGCGCTGCGCCTCCGCCTTGCCGTGGCCCGACAGCACCGTCCCCAGCCAGCCGAGGGCGAAGCCCAGCGGGACGGTGACGATGCCCGTGGTGGTGAACGGGAACCAGTTGAAGTCGGCCTCGGGGAAGGCGGAGACGGGCGAGCCGGAGACGAGGTTGGTGCCCGGCATGAGGAGCAGGACGGACACGGTCCCGCCGATGAGCGTGGTGAGCAGCCCCGTGCGGGTGTAGCGGCGCCAGAAGAGGCTGTAGACGAGGGCCGGGGCGAGGGCCGACGCCCCGAGGCAGAAGGACAGGGTGACCAGGGGCTGCAGGCTGCGGTGCTGGACCTGGGTGGCCAGCAGGATCGTCGGGACGCCGACCGCGAGGGCGGACAGCCGGGCCACGAGCATCTCGCGCCGCGGGGACGTCCGTGGCTTCTGCGCGGCGAACACGTCGTGAGCGAGGGAGTTGGCGCAGGCGAGGATCATGCCGGCGACCGAGGCGAGGACGGTGAGGAAGATCGCCGTCGTGACGGTGGTGAAGAGGAGGGTCTCGGCGGTGGACACGTCCGTGCCGAACGCGGCCCGCGAGCCCAGCAGATAGGCGGTGTTGCCCCGGGGGTCGGCCCCGGCGATCAGCGCACGGCCGACGAGCGCGGTGGCGCCGAACCCGACGACCGTCATCACCAGCACGAACAGGGCGACTGCGGACACCGCCCAGGACATCGAGCGGCGCACCTGGCGGGCGCTGGAGGCGGTGTACATGCGCATGGTGATGTGGGGCAGACACGCGCCGCCCAGCACGACCGACAGCTGGGAGACGATCATGTCCACGCGGGGGTAGGGGCCGCCGGCGAACTCCAGGCCGGAGCGCAGGAAGGCGTCGCCGACCCCGCTCCCCTCGGCCGCCGCGTCGAAGAGCGCGCCGGGGCTGCCGTCGAAGCGGTACAGGATGATCGCCGCGATGACCGTGCCGGAGCCGAGCAGCGTGACGATCTTCAGCATCTGGATGAGGGCGGTGCCCTTCATGCCGCCGATCGCCGCGTAGCTGATCATCAGCACGCCCATGCAGACGACGCAGCCCGTCTTCACGTTGTCGCCGGAGAAACCGAGGATGAAGGCGAGCAGCTGGCCGGTGCCGGCGAGCTGGACGAGCATCATCGGCAGCAGCGCGGCGAGGGTGACCGCGCACGCCGTGATGCGGACCGCGCGGCCCGGCATCCGGCGCGCGAGCGCGTCGCCCATGGTGAACCGGCCCGCGTTGCGCAGCGGTTCGGCCAGCAGGAACATCAGCAGCATCAGCGAGAGCACGGTGCTGAGGGCGAGGACGACGCCGTCGTAGCCGCACAGGGCGATCACCCCGCCGGTGCCCAGGACGGTGGCCGCGGAGATGTAGTCGCCCGCGATGGCCAGGCCGTTGCGCAGCGGGGAGAGCGAGCGGTAGCCGGTGTAGAACTCGTCGAGGTCGTCGCGGTCGGGGCCGGTCATCACGCACAGCAGCAGCGTGATCGTGGCGACGGCGGTGAACGCCACGAGCGACATGGTCTGGGCGTCGCCGGTGAGTTCCGTCATCGTCGGGCCTCCCCGGGGTGCGTTCCGCGCCGGTCCCGGGACTCCCGCGCGGTGCGGTTGTCGTCCCGTCTGGCGTCGATCTCGGCCAGTTTGCGGATGCGGTCGGCGAGCGGGTCGACGTGCCGGCGGGCCGTGCGCTCGTACAGGACGATCGCCAGCCAGGTGACGGGGAGCTGGAGCAGGGCGAGCAGCAGTCCGGCGGGGAGGCCGGGGGCGAGCGTGCCGGTCATCAGGGACGGTGCGAACGCCGACAGGAGGAGGAAGACGACGAAGTAGCCGAGCGCGGTGAGGGTCGCCACGCGTCGCTGGCGGCGGTAGGCGCCGCGCAGGATCCGCAGATCGCTGTGGCGGCCGAGGGGGGCGTGACGGTCCGGCCGCGGTCGCTGCGGCTCGGGCTGTGGGGGCGGCGGCTGCCAGGGGTAGGTCGGGTGGGGGTGTGACGGGTGGGGGTATGACGGGTCGTGGGACATCCCGCTCCTTGCATGGCTCGGATCCGAGGCGGCGGACCGCAGGGAGGTGGGGGGCGAGGGAGGCACGTTACTCGGGAGTACGGCGGCTGCGAAGCCTTTTCGCCAAACTGGTCGGTCGGTATGCGCTTACTGCGCGAAACGGGCTCCCACCTGGGGTGTTACCCGCGTTAACCTCATGCGCTCCGAGGGCGGCGGGAGGGTTTCCCGAGGACCGCCCCCGCCCGTGCGGGAATCGGCGCCGGCGCCTCGCGCTCCCCCGCGCCCCTGCGTGCCCCCTGCATCCATCCGCCGGAATCCGGCTTTCCACTTGATCCTCACGCGACGGGAGGGCGCAGCCTGGGCGGGGCGGAGGGTGGAGAGACCCCCGAGTGCCTCTCCACCTGGCGGTGGACGGCCCCTAGGGGTCTCTCCGTACTACGGCTGGGGGTGGGTTCGTTCCGGCGGAGGAGGAGAACCCCCCTCCGCCGTCCTTAACCTGGCTTTACGCCGTCGACGGGGGCGGCCGGGGACCGGCGGGGCGGTCAACCCCACCCACGGGGGGTGGGGTTAACCCCCCGGGAAGACGGGCCCGGGCACCAGCGCGCGGGCCCGCCTCCCGCCGACACACTTCTCGACGTAGCGCTTCACCGTCCGGCACCGCCACGCACCATCCGGCGGCACCGGCCCGGCGCGCTCGTCCACCGCAGACTTTCGACTGAGGAGACTGACCGTGACTTCGGCTGTGACCATTCCCAGGCACGGGGGCACTGGAGGGCGTACGGCCGTTGCCGCGCGAGCGCGACAGGTCGTCAAGGCGTACGGGTCCGGGGAGACCCGGGTCGTCGCCCTCGACCACGTCGACGTGGACATCACCCGTGGCCAGTTCACCGCGATCATGGGCCCCTCGGGGTCCGGCAAGTCCACGCTGATGCACTGCCTCGCCGGTCTCGACACCGTCTCGTCGGGCCAGATCTACCTGGACGAGACCGAGATCACCGGGCTGAAGGACAAGAAGCTCACCAAGCTGCGCCGGGACCGGATCGGGTTCATCTTCCAGGCGTTCAACCTGCTGCCCACGCTGAACGCGCTCGAGAACATCACGCTGCCCATGGACATAGCCGGCCGCAAGCCGGACGCGGCGTGGCTGAGCCAGGTCGTGGAGACCGTCGGCCTCGCCGACCGCCTCAAGCACCGTCCCACCCAGCTCTCCGGCGGTCAGCAGCAGCGCGTCGCCGTGGCCCGCGCCCTCGCCGCCCGCCCGGAGATCATCTTCGGGGACGAGCCCACCGGAAACCTGGACTCGCGCGCCGGCGCCGAGGTCCTGGGCTTCCTGCGCCGCTCGGTGGACGACCTGGGCCAGACCATCGTGATGGTCACGCACGACCCGGTGGCCGCCTCCTACGCGGACCGCGTGCTGTACCTCGCGGACGGCAGGATCGTCGACGAGATGTTCAAGCCGACCGCCGAGACCGTCCTCGACCGCATGAAGGACTTCGACGCGCGGGGGCGTACGTCATGACCGTGCTGAAGACCTCGATGCGCAACTTCTTCGCGCACAAGGGACGCATGGCCCTGTCGGCCGTGGCGGTCCTGCTGTCCGTGGCGTTCGTCTGCGGGACGCTGGTGTTCACCGACACGATGAACACGACGTTCGACAAGCTCTTCGCCGCCACCTCCTCCGATGTGACGGTGAGCGCGAAGGGCGCCTCGGACACCGGTGAGACGACCGCCGACAACGGCAAGCCGCCCGTCATGCCGGCCTCCGTGCTCGACGAGGTCCGCAAGGCGCCGGGCGTGAAGTCCGCGGAGGGCTCGGTCTTCACCAGCGCGGCGACCGTCGTCGACGCCGACAAGGACAGCCTGTCGCCGTCCAGCGGCGCGCCCACCATCGTCGGCGGCTGGAACGCCAACGAAGCCCGCACCATGAAGATCACCGAAGGCGCGGCGCCCAGGGGCTCCGACCAGATCATGGTCGACGAGGACACCGCCGACAAGCACGACCTGAAGCTCGGCGACGAGATCGGCGTGATCACCGCGGTCGGCACGCACACCGCGAAGATCTCCGGGATCGCCGCCTTCCAGGTCACCAACCCCGGCGCGGCGATCTTCTACCTGGACACCGCGACCGCCCAGAAGGCGCTGGTCGGCGAGGCGAACGTCTTCACCAACGTCAACGTCACGGCCGCGGCCGGGGTCAGCGACGACCAGCTGAAGAAGAACGTCGCGGCCGGGATCGGCGCCGACTACAAGGTGCAGACCGCCAAGGAGACCGCGGACGCCAACCGCAAGGACGTCGGGAGCTTCCTGGACGTCATGAAGTACGCGATGCTCGGCTTCGCCGGGATCGCCTTCCTCGTCGGCATCTTCCTGATCATCAACACCTTCTCGATGCTGGTCGCGCAGCGCACCCGTGAGATCGGCCTGATGCGGGCCATCGGCTCCAGCCGAAAGCAGGTCAACCGGTCCGTCCTCGTGGAGGCCCTGCTGCTCGGCGTGGTCGGCTCCGTCCTCGGGGTCGGCGCGGGCGTCGGCATCGCCGTCGGCCTGATGAAGCTCATGAGCATGACCGGCATGAACCTCTCCACCGACGACCTGACGGTCGCCTGGACCACCCCGGTGGTCGGCATGGTCCTCGGCATCGTCGTCACGGTGCTGGCGGCCTACCTGCCGGCCCGCCGCGCCGGCAAGGTCTCCCCGATGGCCGCGCTGCGCGACGCGGGCGCCCCGGCCGACGCCAAGGCGGGCGTCGTGCGGGCCGTCATCGGCCTGCTGCTCACCGTCGGCGGCGGCGCGGGCCTCTACCTCGCCTCCGTCGCAGACAAGGCCGCCGAGGGCTCGTTGTGGCTGGGCCTCGGCGTGGTGCTGAGCCTGATCGGCTTCGTGGTGATCGGCCCGCTGCTGGCCGGCGGCGTGGTGCGGGTGCTGGGCGCGGTCCTGCTGCGGGCGTTCGGCCCGGTCGGACGGATGGCGGAGCGCAACGCGCTGCGCAACCCGCGCCGCACCGGCGCCACGGGCGCGGCCCTCATGATCGGCCTCGCGCTGGTCGCGTGCCTGTCGGTGGTCGGCTCCTCCATGGTCGCCTCGGCCACCGAGGAACTCGACAAAAGCGTCGGCACGGACTTCATCATCCAGAGCGACAAGGGCCAGCGCATGACCGCAGACGCGGTGCAGGCGATCAAGTCGGTCCCGGGTCTGGAGCGGGTCACCGAGTACAAGGGGACCCAGGCCGACTTCACCACCCCCGACGGCAAGACCCTCGACGACACGTCGATCACGGCGGCCGACCCGACGTACGCGACCGACCTGCGCGTCGAGACCGTCGCCGGCAAGCTCGCCGACGCCTACCGCCTCGACTCGATGTCCGTCCACGAGAAGTTCGCCGAGGACCACAAGATCAAGCTGGGCTCCACGATCTCCGTGGCGTTCAAGGACGGATCCACCGCCCGGCTGACGGTCCGCGCGATCACCAGCAGCGACGGCGTCATCGACCAGGGCGCGATGTACACCTCCATCGACACCCTGAAGAAGTACGTGCCGGCCGGCAAGCTGCCGCTCGACCAGCTGGTCTTCGCCTCCGCGAAGGACGGCCGGCAGGACGCCGCGTACACGGCCCTGAAGTCGGCGCTGCACGACTACCCGCAGTACGTCGTGCGCGACCAGACCGACTACAAGCAGGAGCTGAAGGACCAGATCGGGCAGCTGCTGAACCTGATCTACGGCCTGCTCGCCCTCGCGATCATCGTCGCGGTCCTCGGCGTGGTGAACACCCTGGCCCTGTCGGTGGTGGAGCGCACCCGGGAGATCGGCCTGATGCGGGCGATCGGTCTCTCCCGCCGCCAGCTGCGCCGCATGATCCGCATGGAGTCGGTCGTCATCGCCCTCTTCGGCGCCCTGCTCGGCCTCGGGCTGGGCATGGGCTGGGGCGCGACCGCGCAGCAGCTCCTCGCGCTGCAGGGGCTGGACGTCCTCGACATCCCGTGGCCGACGATCATCGGCGTGTTCATCGGCTCCGCGTTCGTGGGCCTGTTCGCGGCACTGATCCCGGCGTTCCGCGCGGGCCGCATGAACGTCCTGAACGCGATCGCGACGGACTAGCCGCGACGGTCCGGCTTCCCCGGACAGCCCGGCATCGAGAAGGACGGGGGTCTTCTCGGTGCCGGGCTCCTGCATGCTCCGGGCCGGTCCGGGGACGTCCCCTGCGCGAGGGCGCGGACGAAAAGTTCCGGTCATCGCTCCCCACCGGCCCCCGCGGTTGTCCACAGCCCCCGGCGAACGACCCCGCCCCGTCGTACCCTGGACACCCCCGGCCCGTGACACGCGTCGGGCCCTTCGCGTTGCCCACCCCGGACCCGGTGCACCCGTGTCGCCGCGAGAGACATCCCGCGAGAACGAGACGTGCCCGGGCCCCTCGACGGAAAGCCCTCCATGAGCCTGCACGGTCTGCTCGACGCCGTCGTCAAGGACGCCGCCCTCGCGGAAGCCATCCCCGCGGCCGCCGACGGCAACCGCATGCACGTCGATCTGGTCGGTCCTCCGGCGGCCCGCCCCTTCGCGATCGCCGCCCTCGCCCGCGAGACCGGCCGCACCGTCCTCGCGGTGACCGCCACGGGCCGTGAGGCCGAGGACCTCGCCGCCGCCCTGCGCTCGCTGCTCCCGCCGGACGGCGTCGTCGAGTACCCCTCCTGGGAAACGCTCCCGCACGAGCGCCTCAGCCCGCGCAGCGACACTGTCGGCCGCCGCCTCGCCGTGCTGCGCCGGCTGGCCCACCCGCGTCCCGACGACCCGGAGACCGGCCCTGTCTCCGTGGTCGTCGCGCCCGTCCGCTCCGTGCTCCAGCCGCAGGTCAAGGGACTCGGCGACCTGGAACCGGTGGCGCTGCGCTCCGGTGGGACCGCCGACCTGAACGAGATCGTCGAAGCGCTCGCCGCGGCCGCCTACGCGCGCGTGGAGCTCGTCGAGAAGCGCGGCGAGTTCGCCGTCCGCGGCGGCATCCTGGACGTGTTCCCGCCCACCGAGGAACACCCCCTGCGCGTCGAGTTCTGGGGCGACGACGTCGAGGAGATCCGCTACTTCAAGGTCGCCGACCAGCGATCCCTGGAAGTCGCCGAGCACGGCCTGTGGGCGCCGCCCTGCCGTGAGCTGCTGCTGACGGACGACGTGCGCACGCGTGCCGGCGCCCTCGCCGAACAGCACCCCGAGCTGGGCGAACTGCTCGGGAAGATCGCCGAGGGCATCGCGGTCGAGGGCATGGAGTCCCTGGCCCCGGTGCTCGTCGACGACATGGAGCTGCTGATCGACGTCCTGCCCAAGGGCGCGATGGCCGTCGTCTGCGACCCGGAGCGGGTCCGCACCCGCGCCGCCGACCTCGTGGCCACGTCGCAGGAGTTCCTGCAGGCCTCCTGGGCGGCCACGGCGGGCGGCGGCGAGGCGCCCATCGACGTCGGCGCGGCCTCCCTGTGGTCGATCGCGGACGTCCGCGAACACGCGCGCGAGCTGGACATGATGTGGTGGTCGGTGTCGCCGTTCGCGGCCGACGACGAGCTGGACGACGGCACGCTGAAGCTCGGCATGCACGCGCCCGAGACCTACCGCGGCGACACCGCCAAGGCCCTCGCGGACACCAAGGGCTGGCTCGCGGACGGCTGGCGCGTCGCCTTCGTCACCGAGGCGCACGGCCCGGCCGCCCGCACGGTCGAGGTGCTCGGCGGCGAGGGCGTCGCCGCCCGCCTCGACAGCGACCTGACCGAGCTGAGCCCCTCCGTCGTGCACGTCTCCTGCGGCTCGATCGACTACGGCTTCGTCGACCGCGCGCTGCGCCTCGCCGTCCTCACCGAGACCGACCTGACCGGCCAGAAGGCGGCCGGCAAGGACGGGGCGCGCATGCCCGCGCGCCGCCGCAAGACCATCGACCCGCTCACCCTCGAGGCCGGCGACTACATCGTCCACGAGCAGCACGGCGTGGGCCGCTACATCGAGATGGTGCAGCGCACCGTCCAGGGCGCCACGCGCGAGTACCTGGTCGTGGAGTACGCGCCCGCCAAGCGCGGCCAGCCCGGCGACCGCCTCTACATCCCCACCGACCAGCTGGAACAGATCACCAAGTACGTCGGCGGCGAGGCGCCCACGCTGCACCGGCTCGGCGGCGCCGACTGGACGAAGACCAAGGCGCGCGCCAAGAAGGCCGTCAAGGAGATCGCCGCCGACCTGATCAAGCTGTACAGCGCGCGGATGGCGGCGCCCGGCCACGCCTTCGGCACCGACACCCCCTGGCAGCGCGAACTGGAGGACGCCTTCCCCTACGCGGAGACGCCCGACCAGCTCACCACCATCGCCGAGGTCAAGGACGACATGGAGAAGACGGTCCCGATGGACCGCCTGATCTGCGGCGACGTCGGCTACGGCAAGACGGAGATCGCGGTCCGCGCCGCCTTCAAGGCCGTCCAGGACGGCAAGCAGGTCGCCGTCCTCGTGCCGACGACCCTGCTGGTGCAGCAGCACTTCGGCACCTTCAGCGAGCGCTACGCGCAGTTCCCGGTGAAGGTCCGCGCGCTCTCCCGCTTCCAGACGGACGCGGAGGCGAAGGCCACCCTGGAGGGACTGCGCGAGGGCTCCGTCGACGTCGTCATCGGCACCCACCGCCTGTTCTCCTCCGAGACGAAGTTCAAGGACCTCGGACTGGTCATCGTCGACGAGGAGCAGCGTTTCGGCGTCGAGCACAAGGAGCAGCTGAAGAAGCTCCGCGCGAACGTGGACGTCCTGACGATGTCGGCGACCCCGATCCCGAGGACCCTGGAGATGGCGGTGACGGGCATCCGCGAGATGTCGACGATCACCACGCCCCCGGAGGAGCGCCACCCGGTGCTCACGTTCGTCGGCCCCTACGAGCAGAAGCAGATCGGCGCCGCCGTCCGTCGCGAACTGCTGCGCGAGGGCCAGGTCTTCTACATCCACAACCGGGTCGAGTCGATCGACCGGGCGGCGGCGAGACTGCGCGAGATCATCCCCGAGGCGCGCATCGCCACCGCGCACGGCCAGATGTCGGAGTCGGCGCTGGAGCAGGTCGTCGTCGACTTCTGGGAGAAGAAGTTCGACGTGCTCGTCTCGACGACGATCGTCGAGTCCGGCATCGACATCTCCAACGCCAACACGCTGATCGTGGAGCGCGGCGACACCTTCGGCCTGTCCCAGCTGCACCAGCTGCGCGGCCGGGTGGGCCGGGGCAGGGAGCGCGGCTACGCCTACTTCCTGTATCCGCCGGAGAAGCCCCTCACGGAGACCGCCCACGAGCGGCTCGCCACCATCGCCCAGCACACCGAGATGGGCGCGGGCATGTACGTGGCGATGAAGGACCTCGAGATCCGCGGCGCGGGCAACCTGCTCGGCGGCGAGCAGTCCGGCCATATCGCGGGCGTCGGCTTCGACCTGTACGTGCGGATGGTCGGCGAGGCCGTCGCGGACTACCGGCGTCAGCTGGAGACCGGCGAGATCGAGGAGGAGCCGCCGCTCGAGGTCAAGATCGAGCTGCCGGTCGACGCGCACGTCCCGCACGACTACGCGCCGGGCGAGCGGCTGCGCCTGCAGGCCTACCGGGCCATCGCCTCCGCCAACTCGGAGGACGACGTCAGGGCGGTCCGCGAGGAACTCGTCGACCGGTACGGCAAGTTGCCCGAGCCGGTGGAGAACCTGCTGCTGGTGGCGGGGCTGCGGATGCTGGCACGCGCGTGCGGCGTCGGCGAGATCGTGCTCCAGGGCGCCAACATCCGCTTCGCGCCGGTGGAGTTGCGCGAGTCGCAGGAACTGCGCCTGAAGCGGCTGTACCCCGGGTCGGTCATCAAGCCGGCCGCGCACCAGGTCCTCGTGCCCCGTCCGAAGACCGCGAAGGTCGGCGGCAAGCCGCTGGTCGGACGGGAACTCCTGGGCTGGGTCGGCGAGTTCCTGGCCACGGTGCTGGGCTCGTAGCGGGCGGGGAAGGCGCGGGCCGGGAAGACGCTCACGGGGAAGACGCCCACGGGGAAGACGCCCACGGGGGAGGCGCGGGCCGGTAAGGCGCCTACGGGGAAGACGCGTACGGGAAGGACCCGGCCGCCGCGGGGGCGGTGGCGGCGGGAAACCGTCCGCGGAGCGGCTTGCTCCGCGGACGGCCACGTCAGGCTCGGACCGCAGGGCCGGCCGGGTCCCGAACCGGCAGGGTCCCGGCTACGGCTTCTCGGGCCGGTCCTCGTCCATCCCCATCCGCTCGTGCAGCTGCTGCTGCCCGGAGTCGACCTGGGACTCGTACTTGTCGCCCGTCTTCTCGTTGATCCGCCGCTCCGCGGCGTCGGACATGTCCCTGGCCTTGTGCTGGGCCGACTTGTTGCTCTTGAACCTGTCGAAGATGCCCATGCAGAGCTCCCTTCCCGGAGGTGACTCTCCACCGACGATATTCCCGTGATGTGCGAGATGCCCACTTGAGACCGTTATGGTCTGGACCTCCCGGTCGCTTCCGAGCGCCCCCTCGCCAGGGTGTGTGCCGGTCCTCGTCGGGGGAATCCGCCCTGTGCGGGGTGGGCAGCAGCCAGGCAGGGGAGGGGCGCGTGAGGCGTCTGAGGGGTGGGGCGGCGGTCGCCGTCACGTTGGTGTGCGCCGTGACGGTGGCGGGCTGCAAGGAGCAGACCGCCGGCGCGGGCTCCCGTGGGCCGGGCGCGACGGCGGGCACGGGAAAGGCAGGCGGCGGGGCTGCCCTCGCGGCGGCCGAGTCGCTGCCGGTGAAGGGGCGTGCCCCCAAGACCGGTTACGACCGCGAGCAGTTCGGCTCCGCCTGGGCGGACACGGACTCCAACTCCTGCGACACCCGTGACGACATCCTCAAGCGGGACCTGGAGAAGGTGAAGTTCACCGGCGGCGTCTGCAAGGTGTCCTTCGGGGTGCTGGAGTCGGATCCGTACTCGGGGAAGGCCGTGACCTACCGGCGCGGCAGCAGCAAGGTCGACATCGACCACGTCGTCGCCCTGTCCGACGCCTGGCAGAAGGGCGCCAAGTACTGGGACGCCGCCAAGCGGATAGCGCTCGCCAACGACCCCCTCAACCTGCTGGCCGTCGACGCGAGCACCAACCGTTCCAAGGGGGACGGCGACACGGCGACATGGCTGCCGCCCAACAAGGCCTACCGCTGCACGTACGTCGCGGCGCAGGTCGCCGTGAAGAAGAAGTACCAGCTGTGGGTCACCGCGGCGGAGAAGTCCGCGATGGAGGAGGTGCTGTCGGCCTGCCCCGCGCAGCGACTGCCCGCCGGGGGCAACCCGACCAAGGCTCCGGGCCGCTTCCGCGCGGGATGAGCCCGCGCGGGGACGGCCACCGGTTCACGGTCACCGGCTGACGGCTACCGGCCGTACGGGTACCCCTGCTGGTACGGGTTCGGGCTCGGGTGGCCCGCTCCGTACGCCGGAGCCGCCGCCGGGGCCTTCTTGTCGAACATCGCGAACAGCAGCATCCCGGTCGCCATCAGCAGGGTGATGAGGAACATGGCGCCGAAGAACGCGTCCGAGTCGTCGTTGTCGGACGCCACCGTGCACGTCACGATCGCCACCTCGTACAGCGCGAACGAGCAGAAGGCCGCCCAGTCCGAGGACAGTCCGCGGCGAATCCCCACGTAGAGGAACGGCACCCAGGCAAGGAAGCCCAGCGAGAGCCACACCAGCACCACCCAGGCGAGCCGCTCGAACCAGCCGCCCTCCAGCCGTCTCACCGTGCCGGTCACGGTCGTCGTCGGCATCGTCATGTCGCCCCCCAAGGTCACCAGGGAGCAAGGGTAGGACATGGGCGGCCCGCGTCAGGCCGCCGCTTCTTTACCGTGACGTAAGTGAATCTTGTGGCGCTGCGGACGCCCCGTTTCCCTTCCACGGGGGCGCCACGGGTTACGGTGCCATCCGCCTCCGGCGTCAGGACGTCGAGTCGACGCCGTATCGTCGTACCGGTCAAGGGGAGACATCCGTACGGTGCGACCGCGACAGCGAGGCCGCCGTACGCAACAGATCACAGAATGAACGATGGGGTGGGGATCGCATGGCCGAGCACCGGCAGTCCAGGAAGCGCAGATACATCACGTGGGGCGTGGCCGGCGCGGCCGTCCTCGCGGGGGCCGGGATAGCGGCGCAGACCTCGATGGCGGCCACCGTCTGGCCTGCCCAGAAGACGTACACCGGCCGGGCCTTCGACGCCTGCACCGCCCCCTCGTCGGCCGCGATGAAGGCCTGGAAGACCGACGGCTACTACGGCGGCGCCGCCGTGTACATCGGCGGCAAGAACCGCGGGTGCGCGCAGCCCAACCTGACCGCGTCCTGGGTGAAGTCGGTCAACACGCTCGGCTGGAAGCTCATCCCGCTCTACGTCGGCGCGCAGCCGCCGTGCCAGACCGGCTCCAGCCCCGAGAAGATCACCGCCTCGACGGCCACCTCCCTCGGCGCCACGGACGCGGCGGACGCCGTCGCCAAGGCCTCCGCGCTCGGCATGAAGACCGGCAGCCCCGTCTACCTCGACATGGAGGCGTACGACATCACGAACAAGTCGTGCAACGACGCCGTGCTGGCGTACGTCCGCTCCTTCAGCAAGACGCTGCGCGCCAAGACGTACCGGGCCGGCTACTACGGATTCAGCAGCTCCAGCGCCAAGGCGATCGCCACCGCGACGAACAAGACGGACCTGCCGGGCAACCTCTGGTACGCGCTGTGGGACAAGAAGGACACCACGACCACGGACTGGCCGTGGGGCGCCACCCAGTTCACCGGCCACAGCCGCGGCCACCAGTACCTGGTCAACAGCAAGGAGACCCGCGGCGGTTACACGATCACCGTGGACCGCGACTCCTGGGACGCCCCGGTCGCCCTGGTCGGCTGAGAGCGCCCGGACCCGCAGGGTCGACCGCTCGCACCGACGAGCGGGCGGCGAGCGGGCGCGGCGGTGCCGGAAGTCCTGGTGAATCGTTGGTCGAATGGCTTGGCCGCAGCCGCGCCACTGCCTACCATCGATCACCGCAAGACTTTGTGCACCGCCGCACAATCTCCTCGGGAGGCTTCCTTGCACCGCCGTCGTCGCACCGCGCTCCTGCTGTCCGCCGCGATCGCGGCGGCCCCTCTCCTCACCGCCTGCGGCAACGACGCGCATCCGGGCGCTGCGGCCGTCGTGGGCGGTCAGCGGATCACCGTGGCGCAGCTGGAGAGCCGGGTGGACGAGGTGCGCTCCGCGCAGCGCGCGGCCGTCACCGACGACGCCCAGTACGCGCAGGTCGTCGGCCAGACCGGCGGGCTCGCCCGGGACACCCTGCACGGCATGGTCCTCGACCGGGTGCTGCACCGCGCCGCCGAGGACGCGGGCATCACGGTCACCCCCCGCGAGGTCCAGGAGATGCGGACCGGCCTGGAACAGCAGGCGGGCGGCGCGAAGGGCCTGGAGACGGCGTGGCTGCAGCAGTACGGCATTCCGCCGCAGCGCCTCGACGAGAACCTCCGCCTCCAGCTGGAGGCCCAGAAACTCGCCGCCCAGCTCGGCGCGACCACCAGCCAGCCCGCCTTCTGGAGCGCCCTGTCCAAGGCGTCCAAGGCTCTCGGTGTCGACCTCAACCCGCGCTACGGCGACTGGGACGCGCAGAAGGTGGCCCGCGTCGACGCGAAGACCCCGTGGGTGCGGGAGGTCACGGCGGCCGGGACCAAGCAGCCGACCTGACCGTGTGATCGCCATGACCGTGTGATCGACGCGACCATGTGATCGTGTGACCGGCAGGCCTGCCCTGTGGACGACTCCTGGGGCCGCGTGCGGGCGTGGGTTACGTTCGGGGTGTGAACGCAATCAGCTCCGCCGATGCCGACGCCGCAGTCACCGCCCCTGGCCGCGTCGTCCTGCTCACCACCAGCCACCGCGTCGCCCCCGGTCTGCTGTCCTGGCCCGCCTGGCAGGCCCTGCGCGCGGCGGACCGCGTGCTGTGCGCGGACGGCGCTCACCCGCAGCTGCCCTATCTGCGGGACGCGGGCATAGCGGTCGAGGAGACTTCGCCCACCGCCGAGGAGCTGGTCGCCGTCTGCGCCGGCGGCCGCACCGCGGTGGTGGTGGCGACCGGCGAGGGCGAACCGGCCCTCACTGACGGTCTGGCCAGGCTGGCGGGCTCCGGGCGGGTGGCGATGCCGGAGCTGGAACTCCTCCCCGCCTCCTACGACCTGCCGGGCGCCCGGCTGCTCGACCTCGTCCAGGTCATGGACCGCATCCGCGACGAGTGCCCGTGGTCCTCCCGGCAGACCCACCTGGGCCTGGCCAAGTACGCGATGGAGGAGGCGTACGAGCTGGTCGAGGCGATCGAGGACGGCGACCGCGACGAACTCCGCGAGGAACTGGGCGACGTACTTCTCCAGGTGGTCTTCCACGCCCGCATCGCCGAAGAGGACGAGGAGGCCCCGTTCTCCGTCGACGACGTCGCGGGCACGATCGTCGCCAAACTCGTCCACCGCCACCCCCATGTCTTCGGCGACGCCACCGCCACCACGCCGGAAGAGGTCAAGGAGCACTGGCTGCGCACGAAGGCGGTGGAGAAGCGCCGGGCGTCGGTGACCGACGGGGTTCCGCTCCACCAGCCCTCGCTTGCTCTCGTGGCGAAGCTGACCGCGAGGGCCCGGACGGCGGGGCTGGACGTGTCGCTGCCGGCCGCCGAGGGCATCGGCTACGAACTGCTCGCCCTCGCCGCCCGGGCCGAGTCGGAGGGCATGGACCCGGAGGCGGCGCTGCGTGCGGCGGCCCGGGCCTACCGGGACGCGATCCGGGTCGCCGAAGGGGTCCTCGACCGCCCGTCCCCGTCCGCGTCCGGCCCGTCGGGCGAGTGAGCGTGACCGTGCACGCCGGCAAGCCCGCTACGGTCGGGTCGTGACCGACCCGAACCACCCGAACCACCCGTCCCGGCAGCCCCAGGCCGACGTCCCGCCCGCGCCCGCGCTCTTCACCTGGGAGTTCGCCACCGACCCCTACCCCGCCTATGCCTGGCTGCGGGAGCACGCCCCGGTGCACCGGACCGCGTTGCCGAGCGGGGTCGAGGCCTGGCTGGTCACCCGGTACGCCGACGCCAAGCAGGCCCTCGCCGACCCGCGGCTGTCCAAGAACCCCGCACATCATGACGAACCCGCCCACGCCAGGGGCAGGACCGGCATCCCCGGGGAGCGCAAGGCCGAGCTGATGACCCATCTGCTCAACATCGACCCGCCGGACCACACCCGCCTGCGGCGGCTCGTGAGCAAGGCCTTCACCCCGCGCCGAGTCGCCGAGTTCGCGCCGCGCGTGCAGGAGCTGACGGACCGGCTGATCGACCGGTTCGCCACCGAGGGGCGGGCCGACCTCATCCACGACTTCGCCTTCCCCCTCCCCATCTACGCGATCTGCGACCTGCTGGGGGTCCCCGAGGAGGACCAGGACGACTTCCGCGACTGGGCCGGGATGATGATCCGGCACGGCGGTGGCCCCAGGGGCGGCGTCGCCCGGTCGGTGAAGAAGATGCGCGGCTACCTGCTGGAGCTCATCCACCGCAAACGCGCCGGACTCCCCGCCGAGCCCGTCCCGGGCGAGGACCTCATCTCGGGTCTGATCCGCGCCTCCGACCACGGCGAGCACCTCACGGAGAACGAGGCCGCCGCGATGGCCTTCATCCTGCTGTTCGCCGGCTTCGAGACGACCGTGAACCTCATCGGGAACGGCGTGTACGCCCTCCTGACCCATCCCGCACAGCGCGAGGCACTGCAGCGGTCCCTCACCGAGGACGGCGGGGACCGCGCCCTGCTCGAAACCGGCGTCGAGGAACTGCTCCGCTACGACGGCCCCGTCGAACTCGCCACCTGGCGGTTCGCGACCGAGCCGGTCACCCTCGGCGGACAGGACATCGCGCCCGGCGACCCCGTCCTCGTCGTGCTGGCCGCGGCCGACCGCGACCCGGCCCGCTTCACCGACCCCGACACACTCGACCTCGCCCGCCGTGACAACCAGCACCTCGGCTACGGCCACGGCATCCACTACTGTCTGGGCGCCCCGCTGGCCCGGCTGGAGGGGCAGACCGCGCTGGCCACCCTGCTCACCCGGCTTCCCGACCTCCGACTGGCGGTGGAACCGGCCGAGTTGAGATGGCGCGGCGGCCTCATCATGCGCGGCCTGCGCACGCTGCCGGTCGAGTTCGCCCCGGCGTCCGCGCCTGGCTCCGGCGTCTGACGGTTCGGCCGGACCGGGGCTGGACTGACCGGACGTCAGCCGGATTGTGACCATGCGGCGGAGCAAAGGTGACCGATCCTCAAGTCTGTGATCTTCACGTGATCTGCGCGGCATTAACTTGTGACAAGTGATCGTCTGCCGATACGTTCACTCGTCAGCGCGACGCGTCAGCTCACTCGCCCGCGCCGGCACTGCTGTCCAGAGAAAGGCCCCTCGCATGCTCTCCGGGAACGGTCGTCACCGTCGCCCCCGCCAGGCCCCCGCGCTGCTCGTCGCGGCCGGGGTGACCGGCTCCGCCATCGCCATCCCGTTGCTCGCCGCCTCCGGCGCGAGCGCTGCGGACGGCACGGTGTGGGACAAGGTGGCGCAGTGCGAGACCGGGGGCTCGTGGAGTGCCGACGGCGGCGACGGCGAGTCCGGCGGCCTCAGCCTCACCCAGCAGGACTGGAGCGCCTACGGCGGGCTCGACTACGCGGCGAGCCCCGACCTGGCCAGCCGCAACCAGCAGATCGCCGTGGCGCAGAAGGTGCTCGCGGCCAAGGGCGTCGGCGCGTGGGGCACCTGCGGGCTGACCTCCGGGCTCACCAAGGAGAACGGCGCGCTGACCGTGGACACCGGCGTGGCGGGCGATTCGTCAGGATCGTCCGGCTCCTCGGGTTTGTCCGACCTGTCCAGGGGGCTGTCGGGCTCCTCGGGCTCGTCGGATTCCGGCGCCGGTTCGACCGGTTCCAGCGGTTCGACCGGTTCAGCGGGATCGTCCGACTCGTCTGACTCATCCGACTCGTCCGGTGATTCCTCGAGTTCACCCTCGGCGTCACCTTCGTCGCCTTCGTCCCCCTCTGCCGTCACGGGCGACCCCGGCGATGCCGGCGGTCAGGGCGACCCGCAGGCGGCCGACGGTTCGTCCACGGGGACCCCGGAAGCGGACGACTCGGACAAGTCGGGCCAGGATGTGGGTTCCTGGAACCTCGTCGACACCGGCTCCCTCGGCTCCGGCCGTCATCGCGGCGTCACGGCCGACGAGCCGGCGGCCAAGAGTGCCGACACCGAAGCGGGCGGCGCGTCCACCGCCTCGGCGGGCCGGCATGCCGCGGCCGCCTATGTCGTCCAGGAGGGCGACTCCCTCGCCTCCATCGCCGACTCCCTTGGCCTCCACGGCGGATGGCGTGCCCTCTACGCCGAGAACAGGGACCTCATCGGCGCCGACCCGAGCGACATCGCCCCCGGTCAGACCCTCGACACAGGGGTCCAATAGGGCGCAAAGCCCAAGAAAAACAGCGGTAGTTCACGTCACGCTTCGCGCCGAATGTCCGATTTGGCGAAAGTGTGGGATGAGTCTCAGAAGCCCTGATCGTCTTTGAAATTCCGCGGATCGCGTGTCTACGGTCGTGACCGCTCGGCAACCCGAGCCCCGGCCGTCGCAACGCCGAATCCTGCCAGCGGCAGCCCGGGAACAGTCGTCGCGTCAAGCGCCGTAGGCAGGAGCGGGGGACCCAAGGTAAGTGCCGCACCGGGAAGTTGCCGGAGCGGCTTGGGGTGAAGTCACCCCTCCCACGGAGCGGAAGTCTCCGGCGGAGGAGTGACCGGGCAACTCACACGGCCCGAACCCGACAGCTCACCTCGCAGGCGTCGGTGAGGGGATCCACCATGCTGTTTTCCGGTAAGGGCAAGCACCGTCGTCCGTCCAAGGCCACCCGCGCCGCCGCTCTCGCCGGTGTCACCGGCGTCGCCATCGCCGCCCCGCTGATGGCGGCCGGCAACGCCTCCGCCGCGACCGCCTCCGAGTGGGACGCGGTCGCCCAGTGCGAGTCCGGCGGCGACTGGTCCATCAACACCGGCAACGGCTACTACGGCGGCCTGCAGTTCTCGTCCTCCACGTGGGCCGCGTACGGCGGCACGCAGTACGCCTCGCAGGCCAACCAGGCCTCCAAGGCCCAGCAGATAGCCATCGGCGAGAAGGTCCTCGCGGGCCAGGGCAAGGGCGCCTGGCCGGTCTGCGGCAAGGGCCTGTCCGGCGCCGCCTACAACGGCAGCAGCGCCGGCTCGTCGAACTCCGGCTCGTCGAACTCCGGCTCGTCGGACAGCGGCAGCAGCTCCCGCTCGACCGAGCAGAAGAGCAGCTCCCGCTCCACCGACCGTCCGGCGGCCGCCAAGAAGTCCAAGACGGTCACCACCCCGACCGGCAAGAAGGTCAAGAAGGGCGACGGCGAGTACAAGGTCGTCAAGGGCGACACCCTCAGCACCATCGCCGAGAAGCACAAGGTCAAGGGCGGCTGGCAGAAGCTGTTCCAGCTCAACAAGGACATCGTCCAGGACGCCGACCTCATCTACCCGGGTCAGCAGCTGCACCTGAAGTGACAGCCGTCTTCCGGCGAAGCCACAGTGCCCTCCTGGTGAAGGTCGGCACTCCGAGGACCTCGTGAGGGTCCCCCCGTCCCCACGGGCCCCCCGTCCCGGTGCGTGTTCCCCCGTACGCACCGGGACGGGGTTTTCTCTTGCGCCCTTCCGGGCCCCGCGCTCGCGGCGTTCCGGTCGCCGTTCTCGCGCCCTTCCGGCAGTCGTCCGTCCGGCCGCCGTCCCTTTGGTCCACGTGCTGTCCGCCCGGTCTTTTCGGCCGCTTCTCCTCGCCGCTTTGTTCCGGACAGGAACAATGTGTACGGTCAGTCCGTCCACGGGACGGTCGGTCGGTGGCCGACGCTCCGGAGACGGTTAGGCTCTAGGCGCAAGGCCACGCGCCGCGCACTTTCAGCGTCACATCCCATGAAGGAGATGCTCGTGCCGTCCATCGACGTCGTCGTAGCCCGGGAAATCCTCGACTCGCGAGGCAACCCCACCGTCGAGGTCGAGGTCGGCCTCGACGACGGCAGCACGGGTCGTGCCGCCGTCCCGTCCGGCGCCTCCACGGGCGCCTTCGAGGCCATCGAGCTGCGCGACGGTGACCCGAACCGCTACCACGGCAAGGGCGTCGAGAAGGCAGTCCTCGCCGTCATCGAGCAGATCGGCCCGGAGCTCGTCGGTTACGACGCCACCGAGCAGCGCCTGATCGACCAGGCCATGTTCGACCTGGACGCCACGGACAACAAGGGCTCCCTCGGCGCCAACGCGATCCTCGGCGTCTCGCTCGCCGTGGCGCACGCCGCCTCCGAGGCCAGCGACCTGCCGCTCTTCCGCTACCTGGGCGGCCCGAACGCGCACCTGCTGCCCGTTCCGATGATGAACATCCTGAACGGCGGCTCGCACGCCGACTCCAACGTGGACATCCAGGAGTTCATGATCGCCCCGATCGGCGCGGAGTCCTTCTCCGAGGCGCTGCGCTGGGGCGCCGAGGTCTACCACACCCTCAAGAAGGTGCTGAAGACCAAGGGCCTGTCCACCGGCCTCGGCGACGAGGGCGGCTTCGCCCCGAACCTGGAGTCCAACCGCGCCGCGCTCGACCTCATCATCGAGGCCATCCAGCAGGCCGGTTACGTCCCCGGCGAGCAGATCGCGCTCGCGCTCGACGTCGCCGCGTCCGAGTTCTACAAGGACGGCAAGTACGAGTTCGAGGGCAAGTCCCGCTCGGCCGCCGAGATGACCGAGTACTACGAGGAGCTCGTCTCCGCGTACCCGCTCGTCTCCATCGAGGACCCGCTGTACGAGGACGACTGGGCGGGCTGGAAGGTCATCACCGACAAGCTGGGCGACAAGGTCCAGATCGTCGGCGACGACCTCTTCGTCACCAACCCGGAGCGTCTGGCCCGCGGCATCGAGGAGGGCTCCGCCAACGCCCTGCTCGTCAAGGTCAACCAGATCGGTTCGCTGACCGAGACCCTGGACGCCGTCGAGATGGCCCAGCGCAACGGCTTCAAGTGCATGATGTCCCACCGCTCCGGCGAGACCGAGGACGTCACCATCGCCGACCTCGCCGTCGCGGTGAACTGCGGTCAGATCAAGACCGGCGCCCCGGCCCGCTCGGACCGCGTCGCCAAGTACAACCAGCTGCTGCGCATCGAGGAGATCCTCGACGACGCCGCGGTGTACGCCGGCCGCTCCGCCTTCCCGCGGTTCCGCTCCGCGAACCACTGAGCGCAGCAACGGCTGACCCCACCCGGGGTAAGGCCTAGCCAGTCGCACGAACGTCCCCGTACTCGGTCCCGTACCGTGTGCGGGGACGTACGCACGTGGGAGACGGGAGGCGCAGCACATGGCCGTGAAGGACCGGGACCGTTTCTCCACCGCGACCAGGATCAAGCTGCTCGGCGAGCAGACCGCGGCCCGCGTGTACCGTTCGCAGACCAAGCGCCAGGCCCGCCGCTCCCGCCTCACCGGCCGAGCGGCCCTGCTGGCACTCGTCCTGTGCACGCTGATCGTGGCCCTGGCCTATCCGATGCGCCAGTACGTCTCCCAGCGCGCCGAGATCGCCGACCTGGAGCGCGAGAAGCAGCAGGCCGGCGAGCGCGTCGAGCAGCTGCGCGACCTCAAGGCGCGCTGGCAGGACGACGCGTACGCGGAGCAGCAGATCCGGCTGCGGCTGCACTACGTGCTGCCGGGGGAGACCGGTTACATCGTGGTCGACCCGGACGTCGCCAGGCAGTCGCGTGCCGACCTCGGGGCGGCCGACCGCCCCTGGTACTCCAATGTCTGGGACGGGGTCGACAAGTCCGACGCCTCCGACCACTGACCGACCGACTGACCGATGGAAAGACAGGCATGCAGACGCCCCCGCCGACCACTTCGCGCACCGAGCCCACCGACGCGGACGTCGAGGCCTTCAAGCAGCAGCTCGGACGCCCGCCGCGCGGCCTGCGCGCGATCGCGCACCGCTGCCCGTGCGGTCAGCCGGACGTCGTCGAGACGGCCCCGCGCCTGCCCGACGGCACTCCCTTCCCGACGCTGTACTACTTGACGTGCCCGAAGGCCAACTCGGCGATCGGCACGCTGGAGGCGAACGGCGTGATGAAGGAGATGACGGAGCGGCTGCAGTCCGACCCCGAGCTCGCCGCCGCCTACCGGGCCGCGCACGAGGACTACGTCCGGCGGCGGGACGAGATCGAGGAGCTCAGGAACTTCCCCAGCGCGGGCGGCATGCCGGACCGCGTGAAGTGCCTGCACGTCCTGGTGGCCCACTCGCTGGCCGCGGGCCCGGGCGTGAACCCGCTCGGCGACGAGGCGCTGGAGATGCTCCCCGAGTGGTGGCGCAAGGGCACCTGTGTGACCCTTCCCCAGCCGGTCGAGGGGGACGCCCCGTGACCCGGGTCGCCGCCGTCGACTGCGGTACGAACTCCATCCGGCTGCTGGTCGCCGACGCGGACCCCGAGACCGGCGAACTCGTCGACCTGGACCGCCGGATGACGATCGTCCGGCTCGGCCAGGGCGTCGACCGCACCGGCCGGCTCGCGCCCGAGGCGCTGGAGCGCACGTTCGCCGCCTGCCGGGAGTACGCGGCCGCCGTCAAGGAACTCGGCGCGCAGCGGCTGCGGTTCGTCGCGACGTCCGCCTCCCGGGACGCCGAGAACCGGGAGGAGTTCGTGCGCGGGGTGCTGGACATCCTGGGCGTCGAGCCCGAGGTCATCACCGGCGACCAGGAGGCCGAGTTCTCCTTCACGGGGGCCACGAAGGAGCTCACCGGCCGCGACGACCTGGCCCGGCCCTACCTGGTGGTGGACATCGGCGGCGGCTCGACGGAGTTCGTCGTCGGCGACGACCGGGTGCGCGCCGCCCGCTCGGTCGACGTCGGCTGCGTGCGGATGACCGAGCGGCATCTGGTCGTGGACGGGAAGGTCACCGACCCGCCGTCCGAGGAGCAGGTCGCGGCGATGCGCGCCGACATCGAGGCCGCCCTCGACCTCGCCGAGCGGACGGTCCCGCTGCGCGAGGCGCACACCCTGGTCGGCCTGGCCGGCTCGGTCACCACGGTCTCGGCGATCGCCCAGGGGCTGCCGGAGTACGACTCCGCGGCCATCCACCACTCTCGCGTCTCGCACGACGAGGTCCGCGCGATCACCGAGCGGCTGCTGCGCTCCACGCACGCCGAGCGGGCGGCGATCGGCGCGATGCATCCGGGCCGGGTGGACGTGATCGGGGCGGGCGCGCTGGTGTTGCTGGCGATCATGGAGCGGACGGGTGCGCGGGAGGTCGTCGTGAGCGAGCACGACATCCTCGACGGCATCGCGTGGTCGGTCGCGTAGCCCTCGTCCGAGGGTGTCGGTGCACTCTGCTGAGCAGGCAGGACGCGCGGATGAGCAGCCCTGGGGGCCCTTCGGGGCCCCTTCGGCGCGTTCTCGCGACACCCCGCCGGGAAAGTTCGTGAAGTTCTTCACAAGGAATTCGGCCCTGTCGGAGGACGATCGTGTCCCGGTTGACCCTTCCGAGGCCCCGACCCCCGTGTGAACGTGTTCAAAAGAGGCGGACGCGGACGTCTCGCGGGTGTCTCGCGCGGCGGCTCGCGGGGTGCTCACGGAGGCCTCCGTGAGCCGGAGAGGCAGCTCACGCGGCATTGACAACGCCATGCCCTACACGCTGGTTCCCGTTCCCCGCCATGATGTGGATCACGCGGGGCGCGGAGGATAGCACACACCCTCGGGAAGCTTGTGAAGGGGCGCACGAGCGACCCCCCTGAACCAGGTGGATACTCGATGGCATGAGCACCACGGAGCGTCCCAGGATCCTCGTAGTAGGCGGTGGGTACGTAGGCCTGTACGCAGCTCGGCGCATCCTCAAGAAGATGCGCTACGGCGAGGCGACCGTCACGGTCGTCGACCCCCGGTCGTACATGACCTACCAGCCCTTCCTCCCCGAAACCGCCGCCGGCAACATCTCCCCGCGGCATGTCGTCGTCCCGCTGCGACGCGTGCTGCCCAAGGCGGAGGTGCTCACCGGCCGGGTCACCACCATCGACCAGGACCGCAAGGTCGCCACGATCGCCCCGCTCGTGGGCGAGGCGTACGAGCTGCCCTTCGACTACCTGGTGATCGCGCTCGGCGCGGTCTCCCGCACCTTCCCGATCCCCGGCCTCGCCGAACAGGGCATCGGCATGAAGGGCGTCGAGGAGGCCATCGGCCTGCGCAACCACGTCCTCGAGCAGCTGGACAAGGCCGACTCCACGACCGACGAGGAGATCCGCCGCAAGGCGCTCACCTTCGTCTTCATCGGCGGCGGCTTCGCCGGTGCGGAGACCATCGGTGAGGTCGAGGACCTGGCCCGGGACGCGGCCAATTACTACAAGACCGTGTCCCGCGAGGACATGCGCTTCATCCTCGTGGACGCCGCGGACAAGATCCTGCCCGAGGTCGGTCCGAAGCTCGGCCAGTACGGCAAGGCCCACCTGGAGAGCCGGGGCGTGGAGATCTACCTCTCCACCTCCATGGACTCCTGCGTCGACGGCCACGTCGTGCTGAAGAACGGCCTCGAGGTCGACTCCAACACGATCGTGTGGACGGCCGGCGTCAAGCCGAACCCGGTCCTCGGTCGCTACGGCCTCCCGCTCGGCCCCCGCGGCCACGTCGACACCGCCGCCACCCTCCAGGTGCAGGGCACCGACTACATCTGGGCCGCCGGCGACAACGCCCAGGTGCCCGACGTCGCCGCCCGCAAGGCCGGCGTCGAGAACGCCTGGTGCCCGCCGAACGCGCAGCACGCGCTGCGCCAGGCCAAGGTCCTGGGCGACAACGTGATCTCCGGTATGCGGGGCTTCCCGCAGAAGGAGTACGCGCACTCCAACAAGGGCGCGGTGGCGGGTCTCGGCCTCCACAAGGGCGTCGCGATGATCGTCATGGGCAAGGTGAAGATCAAGCTCAAGGGCCGTCTCGCCTGGTACATGCACCGTGGCTACCACGGTATGGCGATGCCGACGTGGAACCGCAAGATCCGCGTCTTCGCCGACTGGACCCTCGGCATGTTCCTCAAGCGCGAGGTCGTGGCGCTGGGTGCGCTGGAGTCCCCGCGCGAGGAGTTCTACGAGGCCGCCAAGCCGGCCCCGGTCGCCGCGAAGCCGGCTGCCGCGAAGACCGAGAACGAGAAGGCCAACGCCTCCTGACCCTCAGGTCACCCGACCTCGGGCCTGACGCCCGCGGTCACTGAACACCCCGAAGGGGCCGTCCGCCATCCGTGGTGCGGACGGCCCCTTCGGCGTGCGGCGACCGCCCCGCCGCATGGCATGCGCACGTATTTTGCCCGGTCGTGACGGCCGCGCGGGACTGGCCCGCGCATCCCGGCGTGTTTACGTGGTGACAGGACATTCCGGGATCACCGTCACGGAGGTGTGCATCATGGCTGACGCCGCGCCGCGGCTCCATGGGCTCGTCGAACAGTTGCTGGGGGCTCCGTTCCCGCTGCGCGTCCGCGCCTGGGACGGTTCGCAGGCGGGCCCGCCCGGCGCCCCCGTGCTCGTCGCGCACCACCGCAGAGCCCTGCGCCGTCTTCTCTTCAAGCCCGGCGAGCTGGGCCTCGCCCGCGGCTGGGTGGCCGGCGACCTGGACATCGAGGGCGACCTGTACACCGCGGTGGATCTGCTCGCCGGCCTCGTCTGGGAGCGCGGCGAGGACGCCCGCACCCTGTCCCAGGCCCTGCGCGACCCCCGCTTCCGTGCGGCCGTCCGCGGGCTGCTGAAACTCGCCGGACCCCCGCTGCCGCCCGCCCCGCCCCGCGAGGAGGTCCGCAGAGCCCGGCACCTGCACAGCCGGCGATCCGACAGACGCGCCGTCAGCCATCACTACGACGTCGGCAACGGGTTCTACGAACTGGTCCTCGGCCCGTCCATGGTGTACTCGTGCGCCTACTGGGAGACCGCGGACGGCGCCCTCGAGGACGCCCAGCGCGACAAGCTCGAACTCGTCTGCCGCAAGCTCGCCCTGACCCCCGGTCAGCGGCTGCTGGACGTCGGCTGCGGCTGGGGCTCGATGGCGGTCCACGCCGCCCGTGAGCACGGCGTGCACGTCGTCGGGATCACCCTCTCCCAGGAGCAGGCGGCCTACGCCCGCAAGCGCGTCGCCCACGAGGGCCTCACCGACAGGGTCGACATCCGCGTCCAGGACTACCGGGACGTCGCCGACGGCCCGTTCGACGCCGTCTCCTCCATCGGCATGGCGGAACACGTCGGCTCCGACAGCTACCTCGCGTACGCGCGCGCCCTGCACGCGCTGCTGCGGCCGGGCGGCCGGCTGCTCAACCACCAGATCGCCCGCCGTCCGCAGCGCGACGAGTCGTCCTACGACGTGGACGCCTTCATCGACGCCTACGTCTTCCCGGACGGCGAACTCGCCCCCGTCGGCACCACCGTCGCCCGACTCGAGCGGGCGGGCTTCGAGGTCCGCGACGTCGAGTCGATCCGCGAGCACTACGCCCTCACCCTGCGCCGCTGGGTGGCCCGTCTGGAGGACGGCTGGGACCGGGCTGTCCTCCTGGCCGGGCCCGGCCGCGCCCGCGTCTGGCGGCTCTACATGGCCGCCTCCGCGGTCGCCTTCGAACGCAACCGCATCGGCGTCAACCAGGTCCTGGCCGTCCGGACACCCGAGTCCGGGGACTCCGGGCTGCCGCTGCGCGCCCGCACCTGGAACTGACGGAACGACAGAAGGGCCCGGCGCCGTGGGGACGACGCCGGGCCCGACCGCTGCCGCCCCTACTCGGACTTGATCGCCGTCAGCATGTTCAGGCGGGACGCCCGCCGGGCCGGCCAGAGCGCCGCCAGGATGCCCACCGCCGCCGCGAGCGCCAGGAATACCGCCATCCGCCCCCAGGGCACGACGAGTTCGTAGGTGGCCATCTTCGTGCCGAGCAGTTCGCCCGCCGCCCAGCCGAAGAACACGCCGAGGCCGATGCCGAGCACCCCGCCGAACAGCGAGATCACCAGCGACTCCAGCCGGACCATCCGCTTGACCGACCGCCGGTCCAGGCCGATCGCCCGCAGCATGCCGATCTCCTGGGAGCGCTCGAAGACGGACATCGCGAGGGTGTTGACGACGCCGAGCACCGCGACGATCACGGCCATCGCGAGCAGCCCGTAGAGCATGTTCAGCAGCAGCGTGAACATCTTCGCGATCTCGTCGGAGAGGTCCTGCTTGCTCTGGACCTTGATGGCCGGGTTGGAGCCGAGGGCCTTCTCCAGCCGGTCCTTCGTGCCGTCCGAGACGCCGTCGGACGTCTTGACCATGACCTGCATGTCGGACGGGTCCTCGACGTGCGGGGTCAGCGCGGAGTTGTCGAGGAGGATGCCCCGGATCAGCTCGTTGCTCTCGTACACCCCGGAGACCGTCAGCCGCTGGCTTTTGCCGTCCTCGTAGTGCACCGTGAAGGCCGAACCGGCCTTCCAGCCGTAGGACTTCGCGGTGTCCGCGTCGACGGCGACCTGCGAGCCGGCCACCGTGAAGGCGCCGTTGTCCATCGGCAGATCGGTCAGCTCGCCGAAGGCGGAGCCGGTGACGCCGGTGAGGTACTCGGTGTTGCCGTCGATGCGGCCGGGCGCGTTGCGCATCGGGCTGGTGGCGGTCACCCCGTCGACGGCCTTCAGCTTGGCGTCGACGTCCGGGGAGAGCTCGTTGCCGTTGGCCATCGACACGACGTAGTCCGCCTTGATCGCGGAGGACGCCATCTTGTCGATGGACTTCTGCAGGCTGCCCGCCATCACCGTCATGCCGGTGATCAGGGTCAGGCCGATCATCAGCGCGGAGGCGGTGGCCGCCGTGCGTCGCGGGTTGCGCACCGAGTTCTGCCGGGCCAGCTTCCCGGACACCCCGAAGATCCGCAGGACCGGCGCGGAGGCCGCGATCAGCGGGCGGGACAGCAGCGGGGTGAGGATGAAGACGCCGATGATCAGCAGGACCGCGCCGAGGCCCATGGGAGCCTGGCCGTCGGAGCCGTCCATCGTCGTCGCGGCGAGGACGACGGCGACGCCCGCCGCCGAGAACAGCGCGCCCAGCGTGTTGCGCAGCACCAGCGACTTGGCGGTCGCGGCGGCGTGCACGCTGCTCATCGCGGCGACCGGCGGGATCTTCGCGGCCCGGCGCCCGGGCAGCCAGGCCGCCACCATGGTGATGACGACGCCGACGACCATGGCGGTGGCGACCGTGCCGGGCGAGACGACGAGCGGGCCGTCGGGGACGGTCGCCCCCAGCGTCCCGAGCAGCGAACGCAGGCCGGCGCCGATGCCGATGCCGGCGACCAGCCCGCTCACCCCGGCGACCGTGCCGACCACGAACGCCTCGATCAGCACGGACCGGGTGACCTGCCGGCGGGAGGCGCCGACGGCCCGCATGAGCGCGAGTTCCTTGGTGCGCTGGGCGACCAGCATGGTGAAGGTGTTGGCGATGATGAAGGTGCCGACGAACAGCGCGATGCCGGCGAAGACCAGCAGGCCCTGCTTCATTCCGCTCATCGACGCGGAGATCGCCTCGGCCTGGTCGTCCGCCAGCCGACGGCCGGTGGTGGTCTCGACCTGGCCCTCGGGCAGGGCGGCGTCGAGTGCGGACTTCAGCGCGCTCTGCGAGGTCCCGGCGGCCGCCTTGACGTCGATCTCGTCGTACGTGCCCGGCTTGCCGAACAGCGTCTGCGCGCTCGCGGTGTCGAACAGGGCGAGGCTGCCGCCGGCGGCGACGTTGCCGTCGTCGGTGGTGAAGACGCCGACGATCTTCGGGGTGAGGACGGGGCCGTCCACGGAGATCCGCACCGTGTCACCGACCTCGTACCCGGCCCGCTCGGCGGTCCGCGAGTCGATGAGGACCTCGTCCCTGCCGCTCGGGGCGTGCCCGGAGACGAGCGGGTAGCGGGCGTCCTTCTCGCCCCAGTAGTTGCCGCCCTGCGACTGGAAGCCGCCGCCGACGAGCTTTCCGTCCTTGTCGGCGATGGCGGTGAAGCCGTTGACGACGCCGATCGCGGAGGCCGCGCCCGGGACCTTCGCGCTCTGCTCCAGCAGGGCCTGGGTCAGCTCGGGCGTCTTGACGATGCGGTCGCCGACGTCCGGCTGGGACTCGGCGGTGACGGCGACGTCGACCTGGTCGAAGCCCTTGGCGGAGCTGTTCTGGAGAGCGTTGGACAGGGTGTTGGTGAAGACCAGGGTCCCCGACACGAAGGCCACGCCGAGCATCACGGCGAGTACGGTCATCAGGAGCCGGGCCTTGTGCGCGAGCACGTTGCGCAAGGCGGTACGGAACATGGGTGTTGTCTTCTCAGTCCTGCTCGTCGGCGAGCGGTCGGTCCCGGTCCGGGATCAGCTGGTGCGGCCCTTGGCGTCGAAGCGCTTCATACGGTCGAGCACCGACTCGGCGGTCGGGCCGTGCACCTCGTCGACGATCCGTCCGTCCGCGAGGAAGACGACCCGGTCCGCGTAGGCCGCGGCCACCGGGTCGTGGGTCACCATCACCACGGTCTGCCCCAGCTCCCGCACGGAGTTGCGCAGGAAGCCCAGCACCTCGGCGCCCGAGCGCGAGTCGAGGTTGCCGGTCGGCTCGTCACCGAAGATGATCTCGGGCCGCGAGGCCAGGGCGCGGGCGACGGCGACCCGCTGCTGCTGACCGCCGGAGAGCTGCGAGGGCCGGTGGCCGAGCCGGTCGGCGAGGCCGACCATGGCGATGACCTTTTCCAGCCACTCGTTGTCCGGCTTGCGGCCCGCGATGTCCATGGGGAGCGTGATGTTCTCGCGTGCCGTCAGCGTCGGCAGCAGGTTGAACGCCTGGAAGATGAACCCGATCTTGTCCCGGCGGAGCTTGGTGAGCTGCTTGTCCTTCAGCGAGCCGAGCTCGGTGTCGCCGATGCGCACGGAGCCGGAGGAGAAGGTGTCGAGACCGGCCACACAGTGCATCAGGGTGGACTTGCCGGAGCCGGACGGCCCCATGATCGCGGTGAACTCGGCCTGCCGGAAGTCGACCGACACCCGGTCCAGGGCGACCACCTGGGTCTCGCCCTGTCCGTAGATCTTCGACAGGTCCGTGGCGCGCGCGGCCACGGCGGTGGTCCGCTCGGCGAGGGGGCTGGTGGTCACGGGAAACGGGCTCCTGACGGGACGGTGGATGGTTCCGGGGACTGAAACCATGCTCGCGCCCGCCTGCCGCCGTGTAGTCAGCCGCTGTTCCGGTTCTGAGGGCAGACTCCGGATGGACCGGGGGCCGCGATGTCATACCTGGGGATGACCCGGGCCCCTGAGGAGCGGTCTCATGAGGCGGCCCCGAGACGGCCCCGAGACGGCCTTCGGAGTCGGCTTCGAAGGGCGGTCGCGGGAGGCGGCCAGGGGGACGGTCCGGCCCGAAGAAGTGTCAAGAACCGGTGGAGCAACCTCGTCCGGACGGTGAAATTCCGTCATTCCGCATACGCAAGCGGTTTCCGCGCGCCAGGCTACTGGCAAGTGCTGATGGCCGGTGCCATGTACTGATGCACCCTCAGACGTCAATAAAATAAGACAACATGAGGTCTGCTCGTCCGCTGTTCGGGGGACGGATCCCGATAGGGTCGGAAGCTCCAGCGGAGCCTTGGGCCTGCCCAGATGGTGGAATGCAGACACGGCGAGCTTAAACCTCGCTGCCCCTTCGTGGGCGTGCCGGTTCAAGTCCGGCTCTGGGCACTTCCGCGGTCACCGTGTGTGACGTTCGGAGACGGTGGGTTGCGAAAGGGGTCGCCGGTCAAGGCCGGACGGCCCCTGATGCGTGTTCGGTCCCCGATGTGCGTTCCGTCTCCTTTCCTCGCGCGACCGCCCGTCCTCCGGATCGGGCCGGCGCTCCCGTCCGCCGTGAGCCGGGAACCCCTCCACCGTTGACACCCGCAGAGCCAGGGAGCAGACTCGGACCCGGATCATTGAGTGAAGAAAATTTCACTGCACGAACAACCCGACCCGTCCCGACCCGTCCCGTCCCGTCCTCGAAGGGAAACGCCCGATGCGCACGACCGTCGGCATCGTCGGCGCCGGCCCCGCCGGCCTCCTCCTCGCCCGTCTGCTGCACAACGCAGGCGTCGACTCGGTCGTGCTGGAGAGCCGTGACCGCGCCTACGTCGAGCAGCGGCAGCGCGCCGGAATCCTGGAGCAGGGCACGGTGGACGTCCTGCGGGCGGCGGGCGCCGGGGAGCGCATGGACCGCGAGGGCCTGCGGCACGACGGCATAGAGCTGCGGTTCGACCGCCGACGCCATCGCGTCGACTTCCCCGCGCTCACCGGCGGCAGGTCGGTGACCGTCTACGCCCAGACCGAGGTGTGCAAGGACCTCATCGCCCTCCAGCTGAAGGAGGGCGGCCCGCTGCTGTTCGAGGCGGAGGCCCTGGCCGTGGAGGACGCCGACACCGACCACCCCCGTGTCCGCTTTCGCCACCAGGGCGTCGAGGACGTCCTGGAGTGCGACTACGTCGTCGGCTGCGACGGCTTCTGGGGCGTCGCCCGCAGGGCCGTCCCGGCCGAACTGAGCCGCACCTTCGAACGGTCCTACCCCTTCGGCTGGCTCGGCGTCCTCGCCGATGTGCCGCCCTCCCACGACGAGCTGGTCTACGCCCGCCACGACCGCGGGTTCGCGCTGCTGTCCATGCGCTCCCCGTCCGTCTCCCGTCTCTACCTCCAGGTGCCCGAGGGCACGGACGCCGGGTCGTGGAGCGACGGGGAGATCTGGGACGAGCTGGAGCGGCGGTTCGCCACTGACGACGGCTGGCGGCTGGAGCGCGGCCCTATCACACAGAAGTCGGTCACCCCGATGCGCTCGTACGTCCACGAGCCCATGCGACACGGCCGGCTCTTCCTCGCCGGCGACGCGGCCCACATCGTGCCGCCCACCGGGGCGAAGGGGCTGAACCTGGCGGTGGGGGACGTCGTCACCTTCGCGCGGGCGCTGGGCCACCGGCGGGAGACGGGATCGTCCGCGCTCCTGGACGCCTACTCCGCGACCTGTCTGCGGCGCGTGTGGCAGGCCGAGCGGTTCTCCTACGACATGACGACCCTGCTGCACCCCGCCCCGGGCGCGGACCCCTTCGAGAGCCGTCTGCAGCTCGCCCGCCTCGAGCGGCTCGCCTCCTCCCGGGCCGCCGAGACCGATCTCGCCGAGGGATACACCGGCTTCTCGTTCGAATGACCGAACGCCGCGGCCCGTCCGGTCTCCGTGCGGTACCGGACATGTCGCGGCTTGGTCATGATCGGGAACCTTCCGTGCCGGGAATCACGGCGCCACGTAGCGTGTTGCGCAGCAACAAGAGGGAAAGATCCTCCCCAAGCACTAGGGTCAATCCTTTGCCTACCCATTACCCTTGAGCTCAAGGCCGCGCAGTGCGGCCACGGAGGAGTGCAATGAGGAGCAGAAACCCGGTCTTCTCGCGACGGGGGTTCAGCCGCGACAACGGCTACGCGGGCTTCAACGCCGCGCCGCAGGCCGGGGGACCCGCAGTCGGCACGCAGCAGGGCAACCCGTACGCCCAGCCGGCCGGCAACCCCTACGCGCAGAACCCTTACGCCCAGCAGCACGGCGCCCCGCCGCAGGCCCCGGCCGCCACCGGCCGGATGACGATGGACGACGTCGTCGCGCGCACCGCGACCACGCTCGGCACCGTGGTCGTCACGGCGATCCTGTCGTGGCTCCTGCTGCCCGTCGACGACGCCAACATCGGCAAGTCGTACGGCATCGCCATCGGCGCAGGCCTGGTCGCGATGGTGCTCGCGCTGGTCCAGTCGTTCAAGCGGCGCCCGTCGCCCGCGCTGATCCTGTCGTACGCCGCCTTCGAGGGCGTCTTCCTCGGCGTGATCTCCAGCGCGGTCTCGACCTACATCGCGGACGGCGTCGTCGCCCAGGCGGTGCTCGGCACCATGGCGGTCTTCGCGGGCGTGCTCGTGGCCTACAAGGCCGGCTGGATCCGCGTCAACCGTCGCTTCTACGGCTTCGTGATGGCCGCCGCGATCGGTTTCGTCCTGCTGATGATGGTGAACCTGCTGTTCGCCGTCTTCGGCGGCGGTGACGGCCTCGGCTTCCGCAGCGGCGGCCTCGGCATCGTGTTCGGCATCATCGGCATCATCCTCGGCGCCTGCTTCCTGGCCCTGGACTTCAAGCAGGTCGAGGACGGCGTGGCCTACGGCGCTCCGCGCGAGGAGGCCTGGCTGGCCGCCTTCGGCCTCACGATGACGCTGGTGTGGATCTACATGGAGTTCCTGCGACTCCTGTCCATCCTCAACAGCGACTGAGCGAGGAGCCGCCGGGCGGCGGCGCGCGAGCGCCGGCGCACGACAGCGAGAAGGGCCCCGGGATCATCGATCCCGGGCCCCTTCGCCGTGTCGCGTGCGCGCTAGAGCAGTTTGCGCGCGGCCCTCCTCAGGTCGTACTCGTGGATGATCGCCTTGGCGTGGCCGTACGCGAGGTCGTGCTCGGCGCGCAGCCAGCTGACCTTCTCCTCGAAGCGGAGGGCGGGGCCTTCGTCGACGGTGCGCAGCCAGTCGGCGACTTCACGACCGGTGCAATGGGGGATGCGGGCGAGAATGTTGCGGTGGGTCTCCTCGGAGAGGACATGGGACATCGGCGCCTCCGGTAGCAAAGGGGATGTAAGCCGGTCCTCAGGTCACCGTGCCTGACTGTTCGCCCGTTGGCAACAGTCCCGCTGCGACGCGTAGTCTCGCGGCGTGGCTGATACGACGTCCCTGACCCGTGCGGTGGATCACTTCGCCGATCGTCTGCGCGCCGCCCCGCAGAGCCGGCTGCAGCGAGGCGCGGCCGCCGAGGCGCTGGCCCTGGCCAGGGAGTTGGCCCGGCGGACCCAGCTCATCGAGGAGCCCGGAACACCCCTGCGGGAGATGCCCGACGCCGGCATGTTCGCCGCCGCCGACCAGATCACCGTCGCCGTGCACGACCTGGCCCTCGTACTCACGGACGAGGGCCAGGTCGACGAGGCTGTGGAGTTGGTGGCGCAGGCGCAGAAGCGGGCGGGCGTGTGACGCCCGGGACCCGCGGGACGCTCAGAGGCTCGCTATGACGCGGTCCGCCAGGATGTAGACGTTGTCCCCGCCGCACTGGAACGTCAGGGTGTAGGCGCCCGAGATGCCCGACCCGCCCAGCAGGAACGGTGTCTGGCCCGCGGTCAGGGCCGCGGAGAGCCGTTCGGCCGTCTCGCGGTGACCCGGGGTCATGCAGAGCGTGGTGCCGTCGGCGAAGACGTAGACGTCGAGAGTGCCGAGCGGGCCCGGCCGGACGTCGGTCAGCTCGATCTGCGACGAGGCGAGCTCCTCGAGGGCGGCGACCGTGCGCTCGTGGTCGTTCACGACGGGTGACTGCACCGGCACGAAGTCCGGGTGGGACGGGTGCCGGCGGCGGGCCGCGGCCAGTTCGGGGGACTCCCCGGCCATTTCCCCGGCCAGCTCCCCGGCGAACTCGTCGGCGTCCGCGGCCGGCTCGCCCACCGGCTCCGACGGCTCCAGACCCAGCAGGTCGGCCTGGCGGGGCAGGAACAGCTCGCTGTCCGGCAGGCCCAGCAGCGACGGGGCGTCGGAGGCGTCACGCGCCTCCTGGGCGGCCCAGAACGCACGCGCCTCGGCGAGCTCCCGCTCCCGCTCCTCCGCGAGCGCGTCGGCGACGGCGGCGCGTATCTCGGCCGCGTCGGCGGTGGTGCGGGCGGCCGGGACGAAGCCGCGCAGGTCCGCTGCGGCGTCCTCGGCGCTCCTGGCGAGCTGGAGGTGCAGGGCGGCGACCTGCCGGCGCAACTGCATGAGGGTGCGCAGGACGGCGACGCCCACGGCGCCCGTGGCGGCCGTGGTGACCAGCAAGGCGATCGGCATGGCGCTCACTGACGTACTCCCGGTTTCAAGTCGACCCCCGACTTCCTACATCAGCTTGAAGGGCGGACTATCCAGCTGTCAGTGCGTAACGTCACGAAACGGGCAGGACTTTGGTCCTCCGGTTTACTGCCGAAAGGCGCTGAGCTGGGTGAACCCCTCCGGGGAGGGAGATAGGTCACATCCTGGGGGAGATTGGATCACAGAACGGCCCGGAGTCCGGGTGCTTTCCGGACTCCGGGCCATTTCGTCACAGCAGGTGCCGAAGCGGTCACTCAGGGGTGGGTCAGCTGATGCGCTCGATGACCATCGCCATGCCCTGGCCGCCGCCGACGCACATGGTCTCCAGACCGAACTGCTTGTCGTGGAACTGGAGGGAGTTGATGAGCGTGCCGGTGATGCGGGCGCCCGTCATGCCGAAGGGGTGGCCGACGGCGATGGCGCCGCCGTTGACGTTCACCTTGTCGAGGTCGATGCCCAGGTCGCGGTAGGAGGGGATCACCTGGGCGGCGAACGCCTCGTTGATCTCGACCAGGTCGATGTCGTCGATGGTGAGGCCGGCCCGGCGCAGGGCCTGGTTGCTCGCCTCGACCGGGCCGAGGCCCATGATCTCGGGGGACAGGCCGGAGACGCCGGTCGACACGATGCGGGCGAGCGGGGTGAGGCCGAGCTCGCGGGCCTTGGTGTCGCTCATCACGACGACCGCGGCGGCGCCGTCGTTCAGCGGGCAGCAGTTGCCTGCGGTGACCAGTCCGTCGGGGCGGAAGACCGGCTTCAGGCCCTGGACGCCCTCGAGGGTGACGCCGGCGCGCGGGCCGTCGTCCTGGGAGACGACCGTGCCGTCGGGGAGCGTCACCGGGGTGATCTCGCGCTGCCAGAAGCCGTTCTTGAGGGCTTCCTCGGCGAGGTTCTGCGAGCGGACGCCGAACTCGTCCATGTCCTGGCGCGTCACGCCCTTCAGGCGGGCGAGGTTCTCGGCGGTCTGCCCCATGGTGATGTAGGCGTCCGGGACGAGGCCGTCCTCGCGCGGGTCGTGCCAGGTGGCGCCCTCCTGGGCCGCGACGGCCGCGGTGCGGGCCTCGGCCTCGGCGAAGAACGGGTTGCGGGTGTCCGGAAGGCTGTCGGAGTTGCCCTTCGCGAACCGGGAGACCATCTCGACGCCCGCCGAGATGAAGACGTCGCCCTCGCCGGCCTTGATGGCGTGCAGCGCCATCCGGCTCGTCTGCAGGGAGGAGGAGCAGTAGCGGGTGATCGTGCAGCCGGGAAGGTGGTCCATCCCCATCTGCACGGCCACGATCCGGCCGAGGTTGTTGCCCTGCTCGCCGCCGGGCAGTCCGCAGCCGAGCATCAGGTCGTCGATGTCCCTCGGGTCGAGCTCGGGGACCTTGGCGAGGGCCGCCTGGATGATCGTGGCGGTGAGGTCGTCCGGGCGCAGGTCCTTCAGGGAGCCCTTGAAAGCGCGGCCGATGGGCGAGCGGGCGGTCGAGACGATGACGGCTTCGGGCATCACGGCTCCATTGGCGAGATTCTTACGGGGACGGCTTCCTGGGAAGTTACCCGTACGTATGGGCTGGGTCACTGGTGTCGTGGTGTGACCCTGGCCGCAATTTACTAAGCGCTTGCTTTTGCCTCCGGCGGTGAGCGCGAATCGTGCGGGCGGGTCGGGTCGGGTCGGGTCGGGTCGGGTTGCCGGGCCGACCTGAGGGCTGTGCCCCCGGACCCCCTGTCGGCCCTGAAGGGACCTCGTCCTCGATCGCTGACGGGCTGGTGGGGCGGGCTGCCGGTGAAGCGCCCCGCCCCGGCTCCGCAGAGGGCGCCCCGGACGGGCTGGTATGCCTGCTCGGCGGTCAGGCGTTCGTCGGGGAGGTCGGTTCCGATTCCGACACCCGCCGCCTGCGACGGCGCTTCAGGAGGGCCCAGGGACCCCGGGGGCCCGTCGGCATCGCTGCCGTCACCTCGGTGCCGGGCTCGGAGGCCGCTTCCGCAGCCGCACGGGCGACCGGCAGGAAGCCCTCGTGGCGGGAGGCGTCCGGGCGTTCCTCGTCGGCCGGCCACAGGCCGAGGGCCGCGCAGACCGTGGGGAGGACCGCCATCGCGGCCGTCGCGTACCCCTCCGCCGACGGGTGGTAGTGGTCGGGGCCGAACAGCTCGCGCGGGTTCGCCTCGAACTCGGGGCCGAGGAGGTCGCCCAGCGACACCGTGCGGCCGCCCTGCTCGACCGTGCCGATCGTCTGGGCCGCCGCCAGCTGGCGGGAGGCCCGGCGGGCCAGCCAGCGCAGGGGCTGCTGGACCGGCTCGATGGTGCCTAGGTCGGGACAGGTGCCGACGACGACCTCCGCGCCGGCCGTGCGCAGCCGCCGCACCGCCGCGGACAGATGCCGCACCGAGCGGGTCGGAGGCATCCGGTGGGTCACGTCGTTCGCCCCGATCATGATCACGCAGACGTCGGGCGCCCCGTCGGCGTCCGACAGGACCAGGGCGACCTGCCGGTCGAGATCGTCGGACTGGGCCCCCGGCAGCGCCACGTTGCGCAGCTCCACGGGACGCTCGGCGACCGCCGCGAGCCCGGAGGCCAGCAGGGCGCCCGGCGTCTGACCGGAGCGGTGCACGCCCTGACCCGCCGCCGTGGAGTCGCCCAGCATCGTCAGCCGCAGCGGTTCCCTGCCGGGGCCGGGTGCGTCATAGGCGACGCCGTAGCGGCCGTCCGCCTGGGGGACGTGCGGATGCGCGCCGTTGCTCACCTGGCGTCGGGCCAGATGCATCTCGGCCAGTACCAGTCCGGCCGCCGCCGCACCGGCCAGCCCGATCCCGCCGCCGCCGTAGGCCGCGCCGGCCGCGATGCGCCGGGCCACTCTCGCCCTCGACATGCTCGTCATGCCTCGACGCCACCTCCTCGTGTCCGTACACACACTCCTTGCCCCGTACGGCCGGTCGCCCAATCTCGACGAGGTGTGAACATGCCGCTTAGGTCAGAGCCCGACCCGTACTCTGGCGTAACCACTACGACCACTGTTTTTGCAAGCAACCGGAGACAACGGTGCAATTCCACGACTCGATGATCAGCCTCGTCGGCAACACCCCGCTGGTGAAGCTCAACAGCGTGACCAAGGGCATCCGGGCGACCGTCCTGGCCAAGGTGGAGTACTTCAACCCGGGCGGCTCCGTGAAGGACCGCATCGCCCTGCGCATGATCGAGGCCGCCGAGCAGAGCGGGGAGCTGAAGCCCGGCGGCACGATCGTCGAGCCGACCAGCGGCAACACCGGCGTCGGGCTCGCCATCGTGGCCCAGCAGAAGGGGTATCACTGCATCTTCGTGTGCCCCGACAAGGTGTCGACGGACAAGATCAACGTGCTGCGGGCCTACGGGGCCGAGGTCGTCGTCTGCCCGACCGCCGTGGATCCCGAGCACCCGGACTCCTACTACAACGTCTCCGACCGGCTGGTGCGTGAGACGCCGGGCGCGTGGAAGCCGGACCAGTACTCCAACGCGAACAACCCGCTCTCCCACTACCACTCGACCGGCCCCGAGCTGTGGGAGCAGACGGAGGGGCGGATCACCCACTTCGTGGCGGGCGTCGGCACGGGCGGCACCATCTCGGGCACCGGCCGCTACCTGAAGGACGCCAGCGAGGGCCGGGTCCAGGTCGTCGGCGCCGACCCCGAGGGGTCCGTGTACTCCGGCGGGTCCGGGCGGCCGTACCTCGTCGAGGGCGTCGGCGAGGACTTCTGGCCGACCGCCTACGACCGGACCGTCGCCGACGAGATCGTCGCGGTGTCCGACAAGGACTCCTTCCAGATGACCCGGCGGCTCGCGAAGGAGGAGGGCCTGCTGGTCGGCGGCTCCTGCGGGATGGCCGTGGTCGCCGCGCTGCGGGTCGCCGAGCGCCTCGGTCCGGACGACGTCGTGGTCGTGCTGCTGCCGGACAGCGGCCGCGGCTACCTCAGCAAGATCTTCAACGACGAGTGGATGGCCGACTACGGCTTCCTCGAGGACGAGGGTCCCAGCGCCCGCGTCGCCGACGTCCTCAACGACAAGGTGCACGGCGCGATCCCGTCCCTCGTCCACATGCACCCGGACGAGACCGTCGGCGAGGCCATCGAGGTGCTGCGCGAGTACGGCGTCTCGCAGATGCCGATCGTGAAGCCGGGCGCGGGTCACCCGGACGTCATGGCCGCCGAGGTCGTCGGGTCGGTCGTGGAGCGGGAGCTGCTCGACGCGCTGTTCACCCAGCGGGCCTCCCTCGGCGACCCGCTGGAGAAGCACATGTCCGCGCCGCTGCCGCAGGTCGGCTCAGGCGAGCCGGTCGGCGACCTGATGTCCGTGCTCGGCACGGCCGACGCGGCGATCGTCCTCGTCGAGGGCAAGCCCACCGGAGTCGTCAGCCGCCAGGACCTGCTGGCCTTCCTGGCCAAGGGCGGGAAGTGACGTCTGCGTGACAGGGGCCGTCACGGCGGGGAAACCTGCGGTGAACGGCCCCTCGGGGCGCTGAACTTCCGTTTTCCCACCGAAGTGGTGGACTTCGCAGAAGTGGTACGCGTGCGTCACGTCCGCGCAGCACCCGGTTAACACGCGTCCGGCATATTTGTGGATGTCGGCAGGGAGCGGCTCCCCCGCCGGCACGAAAACGGCGTCACGGACCTCCGGAGCGGCTCCCGGACCTTCCACAGACGCCACGGACGCGGCAACCGGCCTGACCCGGCCCGCGTCCCTCGCGGGGACCGCCGTCGTCCCGCCCCCCGGCAACGGGGGTGCGGCGGTCCCCGCGCACACCCTTTCGCCGTCGCTCTCCCCGCGCGCTGCCGTCCCCGCGCACGGCCTTCGCCTCACGCCCTCCCCCGCACGCCCTCCGCCCGAGGGCGCCTCGTGGCGCCGCTCACTCCTCCCAGTCGCCGTCCTTCGAGGAGCGGCGCCGGCCGACGAAGAGAGCGGGGTTGCTGCGGGCGGCCTGGACCACGTTGACGCCCACGATGCCGACCCAGGAGACGATCAGGCCCGGCAGGCCCTCGGTGCCCACGCCGATCGCGGACAGCGGGACCGCCAGCACCAGCGAGACGATGCCGAAGCCGAAGCGCTCGCCCCACGAGTCCGTCGCCTTCGACGAGCGGGAGTCGCGGGCCGCCGCCATCTGCTGCTCCGCGAACTGCCGGCGCACCCGGCGCTCCACCGCGCCGTCGATGCGCTGGTCCACCTTCTCCAGGAACGAGTCCACCAGCGCGGACTCGTACTCCTCGCCGAGTTCCCTGCGAGTCTGCAGGGTGGCCTCCAGGTCCTTCTTGAGGTCCGTGTTCCGCGCTTCCATGATGGTCTCCCGTCCCGTCATGGGCACCAGGCTAGAGAGCGCGCCCGCCCGTCGCACTGGGGATAGCCCCCCTCTCCGGGGTCGGGGCCGCCGGGGTCGCCCCGCCCGCGCCCCCCGGGCGACGCGTCCGCGGCATGGGACCGCCGCCGCCGGGATCCGGCCGACAGACGACTGCACCCGGGGGCCGGTCCCCGGTTAGGCTGCTCCGTCCTGAACAGGCCTGGGAGGTCCTACACCATGAGCAGCACGCCGTCCTTTCCCGACCGGATCGAGCTCGTGGGGGAAGGCCTCGTCCTGCGCGACTGGACGGAGGCGGACCTGGCGGCGATGCCCGATCTGTTCGACCACCCCGACATCGCGTACTGGACGCCGATCGTCTCCCCCTTCGACGCGGCGGCCGCCCGCGCGCGGCTGGACCGGGCCCGGCGGCTGCGGGCGGAGGGCACGACCGTCCTGCTCGCCGTCACCGTCGACGGTCACGCACCCCTCGGCGAGGTGATGCTGCGCCGCACGCCCGAGGGCGCGGAGATCGGCTACGCGGTCGGCCCGGCGCACCGCGGCCGGGGGCTGGCCGTGCGGTCGGTGCGGGTGATGGCCGCGTACGCCTTCGAGCAGCTGGACCTGGCACAGGTGGTCCTGGAGCTGGAGGCCGAGAACGCCGCGAGTGTCTCCGTCGCCACCAGGGCGGGCTTCCGCCTGCTCGACGTCCCGCTGATCGAGGGGCAGGAGAAGGGGCGGCCCTACGCCCTGCAGACCTGGGGCCTGAAGCGCCCCGCCTGACCCGCCTTGCCCGTCTGGCCCCCTGCCCCGTCTGGCCCTCTGCCCCGTCCGACCCGCTGGTCCGTCTGCCTGCGGCCGGTCCGTCTGGTTCGCCGGGCGGGTCTCGGGGTCTTCGGGCCTTGCTTGCTTGGCTGTATGACGTCATGCAGAGTGCGTGGTAGCTGAATAAGCTCGTCGACGGCTCGGATCGTGGACGGCTGAAGGGGGAGCGGGCATGAGCGCGGAGACGGACGCGGGAGCAGGAGCGGGGCCCGGAAAGGGGCCGGCGTCCGGGACCGGGCCGGGGTCGCGGCCGGGGCCGGGTGAGCGCGTGCAGGGTGCGGGCGTGCCGGGTGCGGCGTTGCCGGACAGCCCGGCGGCCCGGCTGCAGGTGCTCTTCGAAGGCCATCGGCTGACGCCGACCCAGCGGCGCATCGCGCACAGCATGGTGCGGCGCGCCGCCGAGGTGCCGTTCCTGTCCAGCGTGGAGCTGGCCGAGCTGGCCGGGGTCAGCCAGCCGTCCGTGACCCGCTTCGCGGTCGCGCTCGGCTTCGACGGCTATCCCGCCCTGCGCAAGCACCTGCGCGAGGTCGCTCCCGCCGACCGGGCGCCGGGCTCCGCCTCGTACAACGCCTACCAGCAGGCCGTCCAGGCCGAGATCGAGAACCTGCGGCACCTGGCCGAGCTGCTCGCCGATCCGCGGCCCGTGCAGCAGGCGGGAAGGCTGCTCGCGGCCTCGCGGCCGCTGCCCGTGCTCGGACTGCGCGCCGCCGCCTCGCAGGCGTACGGCTTCGCCTACTTCGCCGCCAAGGTGCATCCCGACGTACGGCTGCTGCACGAGGGCGGCACGATGATCCACGACCGGATCGACGCCGCGGTCCGGGCCGGCGCCTCCGCGCTGCTCTGCTTCGCGCTGCCCCGCCACCCGCGGGAGGTCGTCGACACCCTCGCCTACGCCAGGGAGGCCGGGCTGAGCGTGGTGACGGTCGCCGACTCCGCGTTCGCGCCGGTCGCCAAGGTCTCCGACCTGCTGCTGCCGGCCGCCGTCGGCACCGGGCTCGCCTTCGACACGGCGTGCGCGCCGATGCTGCTGGGGCGGGTGCTGCTGGAGGCCATGTGCGACGACCTGCCCGACGCACAGGCCCGGCTGGAGGAGTTCGACGCACGGGCGGCGACGCGCGGCCTCTTCGTGGAGTAGGGACCCGCGCCTCTCAGACTCGTCTCACGTTCGCTGACTACGCTGAACGGCCACGAGAGGGAGCCGGAGTGACGAGGAGGCGGACGTGGCACGCGGAGGGCAGGGGCTGGCTCGGGTGGCCGTCGTCGTACGGGCCGGGGCCGCGCCGTTGTGGTGGTGCGGGGTGTTCGCGGCCGGGGTCGGGGTCCTGGTGCCCGGCCTGACCGGGCGGCGGATCGGGGTGTGGGCCGGAGCCGCGTTGTTCGTCGTGGCCGCGGCGGTCACGGCGGTTCGCGGCCGCCGTCGGTTCACGGAGCTGGGGCGTGGCGCGGTCCGTGCGGGCAAGCACGACGTGCTCCAGGACCGGGCGGTGACCGTCCGCGCCTGGCGGCGCGGCCACCGCAGGTGGCTGCTGCCGGCCTTCCTCGCCGCACTGGGCAGTGCGTTCGCCGTGCCCGCGGCCGGCGGCATGCTGCTCGCCGGCTGCGGGGCGGGGCTGTGGCTCAAGGCCGCCTGGCTCGGCCGGCGCGAGCGCGCCGACGACGCGCTGCTGTGGGTGCGCGTCGACTGGCTGGACCGACACGGCGGACGCCCCGCCGGCAGAGCCGTCAAGGCGTACCGCAGCACCGGCATCGCGGCGGGCGACGCGGCTCCGGGCGGATCCCGCCGCCGCGCCGCCGCACTGGTCTAGGGCCTGTCGGACACGGCCCAGGGCCTGTCGGACACGGCCTGGCGACCTGATCCGCCGGTCACACCTCGAGGTCCTCCTCGATCCTCTTCAGCTGGTGGCGGGCCATCGCCAGGTTGGCCCGCTTGGCGTCCAGCACCAGGTAGAGGAAGAGGCCGTTCCCGCCACGGCCGCTGATCAGCCGGATCATGTGGTACTGGTCGGACAGAGTGATCAGGATGTCCTCGATCTGGGCTTTCAGTCCGAGGTGTTCCATGGTGCGCATCTTGGCGCGCACCACGTCGGTGTTGCCGGCGGCGGCGACGTTCAGGTCGAACGTCTTGCCGCCGCCCATGGTGCCCAGCGCCATGCCGCTGGTGTAGTCGACGAGCGCGACTCCGGTGGCGCCTTCGATGGAGGCGAGCGCTTCTTTCAGGCAGGTCTCGGTATTGGCCATGACTGTGCTCCTCGGTTCCTTCAACTTTCCGTGGTGGTGCGCGCGTTGGTGGTGGCTGGGCCGCGCGCCGATCTGGTCCGTACGGTCGTGGGCTTCGCGGGCGTCCGCACCGGCGCCTTGGCGGGCGGCTTGGGCGGTGTCTTCACGGGGGCGGCCGCCGCGGCCGACCGCGCCTTCGCCTCCTGGGCGTCGACCAGCTCCCCGATGCGGACGCCGGCCCGGCGTCCCTCGAGGTGCAGCCGGCCGACGTTGACGCGGTCCTGCGCGAGCAGCGTCAGCACGGCGTTCTCGCCGGCCGTGTACGTCGAGACGTAGCCGTACCGGCCGCGCACGAGCAACTCGCGGAAGTCTCCCTGGCCGGTCGTGTCGGCCATCCGCATCGCCACGCCGAGGGCGGCGGCGGTCAGTGCGGCGACCACCTCCGGCTCCACGCCCGGGGTGTCGTGGGCGAGCACGAGTCCGTCCACACCGGCCGCCAGTGCGCCGGTCAGCTGGGGCACCCGCGCCCGCAGTCTCTTCAGCTCGTCGAGTATCTCGGGCGCGGAAGCCATCAGCTCGCTCCTCTCGGCGCGCGGTCGCTGCCGTTCAAAGGGCCTCCAGCGCATCCCTGAGCCTCTTCAGCAGAGTGATGTCGGGGTCGTTGACGCGGGGCAGGGCGATGCCCTGCGGGGCGTCGGGGACGGGGGGTGCGGGGAGTCCCGCGGCTGCGGGGGCCCCGGTCGCCGGGGCGCCGGGTGCGATCACTCCGGCTGTGGGGCCCGCGGCCGCGGGGGATCCGGTCGCGGGGAGTGCGTGGCGGGGCGGGAATCCGGTCGGCAGGCGGTGCGGGCCGGGGGGCGGGAAGAGCGCGCCGAGCAGCCCCGCGGCCGCCAGCCGACGGGCGTCCACCAGCGTGTGGAAGGCCTGTCGGCCCAGCTCGCGGGCGATGTCCGGCGCGGTGCGTATCCCGTCGGCGAGGGCGAGCACCGCGCTCTGCCGGGCGGTCGGCGCGGGCGCGGCGACGGTCTCGGACCGGCGCAGCGGTGATCCGTCGGTCGCCGGGTCGGGCCACAGCCGGTCCAGCAGCGCGCGCCGGCGCAGTGTCTCGCGCTCTACCGCGCCGACCGGGACGGGGCTGAGCGTGCCGAGCCGGTGCCGGGCGCCGTAGTGGAAGCGGCCCGGCGTGCTGCTGGGGGCGAGCGCGAAGTACGCCGCGTCGAACACCGCCTCCAGGTGGCACAGCTCCAGCGCGCCGCGCGGGACGCGACCGGCGTCGAGCAGCAGACGGGCGACGCCGTAGTCCTCGTCGGCCCGCTCGACGGCGTCCTGCCAGACGGCGGGGGAGAGGGTGCCATGGGCCAGGAGGAGCACGTCGAGGCCGGGGGCGAGGGGACTCTCGGCGTGCACCACCCGCCCCTCGGCGAGGTAGAGCGAGCCCCGCTCGCGCTCCAGGACGCCCGTCGCGCGTTCGGCGGCGAGCCGGTTCAGCATCGGCGACAGCCCGCCGCCCTGCCCCTGCCCCGCCGACTTCTCCCGGACGGGCAGGCGGGGCGGCGGAGTCGTGCCCGGCGGGGTCGTTCTCACCGCCGTCATCCCAGCACCAGCCGTTCGGCCATCTCGCCGAGCCTGATCCGGGCCAGGGCGAGGTTGCCGTCCGACCGGGCCAGCCAGACGTGCAGGAACACGCTGCTGTCGAAGGACGTCGGCACGAATCGGAGCACGTGGTAGCTGTCCCGGTTGCTGATGATCAGGTCCTCGACCGGGGGATCGGCGGGCGCCGCCGGGACGGCCCCGGCCGCGCCCTCGTGGGGCTCGTGACCGGAGGGGCCGCCGTGGCCGTCCGGTGTGAACGCCCGCTGCTCCGCCGTCAGCCGCGCGACCTCCGCGGCCTCGGCGGCCGCCGCCTCGTGGTCGCCGCCGGGGAACTCCCCGACCGCGCCCAGGGCCAGCCCGCTCGTCCAGTCGACCAGCGCCGCGCCCCGTGCGCCGGGCAGCCGCATGGCCTCCAGTAGACACTCGTCGATTCCGGGCACCGTTGACTCCCCCTCCCGCCCGCCGTTCGGCTGAGTGATGAAGAAGCTACGCAACGTGTGCGCCGGGGGTGAGTCTTCTGGCATTTTCCCGCGGAACATGCGCAGTGGTGACTAACGTGGGTCGACTGACCACTTTCCGTGGCCGTGGCGACGCCTCATGCGTCCCTTCAACACCGCGCCCATCGGCGCGCGCCACGGCGCGCGGGCTCGCGATGGGTGGTGGCGGCGGTGCCGCGCGCCCCGGCGAGGCGCGTCCGGCTCCCTGTTCCTGCCCGGCCGCCGGGCCGCTTCCGGCTGCTCCTGCCCCCTCGGCCGCCCGTTCCCGCCCCCTTGTGCACCCCGTACCGGCCCCCTCTTGTCCCGTGTCGGCCCTCTCCCGGTCCGACTCCGGGGAGGCGCCCCGTCGCGCGGTCGTATTGACTAGCTCTATTCAGCGGGCCAGGATGTGAATAACGGCAGTAAAAGCCCGCCGGGATCACCCGTCCGCAAGGAGGCAGACCATGTCAGGACCCCGCCCCGTACGAGCGCCCCGCGGTACGGAACTGAGCGCCCTGGGATGGCAGCAGGAAGCCGCCCTGCGGATGCTGCAGAACAACCTCGACCCCGAGGTCGCCGAACACCCCGACAAGCTCGTCGTCTACGGCGGCACGGGCAAGGCGGCCCGTGACTGGCGCTCCTTCGACGCGATGGTCCGCACCCTGCGGACCCTCAAGCAGGACGAGACGATGCTCGTCCAGTCCGGCCGGCCGGTCGGCGTGATGCAGACCCACGAGTGGGCCCCGCGCGTCCTCATCGCCAACTCCAACCTCGTCGGCGACTGGGCCAACTGGGAGGAGTTCCGCCGCCTGGAACAGCTGGGTCTGACCATGTACGGCCAGATGACCGCCGGTTCCTGGATCTACATCGGCACCCAGGGCATCCTCCAGGGCACCTACGAGACCTTCGCCGCCGTCGCCGCGAAGAAGTTCGGCGGCACCCTCGCCGGCACGATCACCCTCACCGCCGGACTCGGCGGCATGGGCGGCGCCCAGCCGCTCGCCGTGACGATGAACGACGGCGTCGCGATCTGCGTCGACTGCGACCCGCGCGCCATCGACCGCCGCATCGAGCACCGCTACCTGGACGTCAGGGCCGACAACCTGGACCATGCGCTCCAGCTGGCCGTCGAGGCCCGCGACCAGCGCAAACCGCTCTCCATCGGCGTGCTCGGCAACGCCGCCGACCTCGTGCCGCAGCTGCTCGCCATGGGCGCCCCCATCGACATCGTCACCGACCAGACCTCCGCCCACGACCCGCTGGCCTACCTGCCCACCGGGATCGACTTCGAGGACATGGCCGACGCCGCCGCGAAGGACCCGGCCGGCTTCACCACCCGGGCCCGCGAGTCCATGGCGCGGCACGTGGAGGCGATGGTCGGCTTCCTGGACGCCGGCGCCGAGGTCTTCGACTACGGCAACTCCATCCGCGGCGAAGCCCAACTCGCCGGATACGACCGGGCGTTCGCCTTCCCCGGCTTCGTCCCCGCCTACATCCGCCCGCTGTTCTGCGAGGGCAAGGGCCCCTTCCGCTGGGCCGCCCTGTCCGGCGAGGCCTCCGACATCGCCAAGACCGACAAGGCGATCCTCGACCTCTTCCCCGAGAACGAGTCCCTGGCCCGCTGGATCAAGCTGGCCGGCGAGCGCGTCCACTTCCAGGGCCTGCCCGCCCGGATCTGCTGGCTCGGCTACGGCGAGCGCGACAAGGCCGGCGAGCGCTTCAACGACATGGTGGCGTCCGGCGAACTGGCCGCCCCCCTCGTCATCGGCCGCGACCACCTCGACTCGGGTTCCGTCGCCTCCCCGTACCGCGAGACGGAGGCCATGCTCGACGGCTCCGACGCGATCGCCGACTGGCCGCTGCTGAACGCCATGGTCAACGTGGCCTCGGGCGCCTCGTGGGTCTCCCTCCACCACGGCGGCGGCGTCGGCATGGGCCGCTCCATCCACGCCGGCCAGGTGACCGTCGCCGACGGCACCGCACTCGCCGGCGAGAAGATCCGCCGCGTTCTCACCAACGACCCCGGCATGGGCGTCATCCGGCACGTCGACGCCGGCTACGACATCGCGGAGTCGGTCGCGGACGAACGGGGCGTGCGGGTGCCCCTGCGTGAAGGTGACGACGCGTGACCTTCCACAGCATGTGGGCGGAGCTGCTGCCGATCGGCCGCAGCTCCGCCTCCGGCGGCTACCGCCGCTACGCCTGGACCGCCGCCGACACGGACTGCCGGGCCTGGTTCCGGGAACAGGCCGAGGCGCGCGGCCTGACCTACGAGGTCGACCGCAACGGCAACCAGTGGGCCTGGCTCGGCGACCCGGCGGCCGGGGACGCCGTGGTGACCGGGTCGCACCTCGACTCGGTGCCCGACGGCGGCGCATTCGACGGACCGCTCGGAGTGGTGTCCTCCTTCGCCGCCCTCGACGAACTGCGCGCCCGCCGGGCCGAGTTCACCAAGCCGCTCGCCCTGGTCAACTTCGGCGACGAGGAGGGCGCGCGCTTCGGCCTCGCCTGCGTCGGCTCCCGGCTCACCGCCGGTCGGCTCACCGTGGAGCAGGCCCACCGGCTCACCGACGGCGAAGGCGTCACCCTCCCGCAGGCCATGGAGGCAGCCGGGCACGACCCGGACGCCATCGGCCCGGACCCGGAGCGGCTCTCCCGCATCGGCGCGTTCGTCGAACTGCACGTCGAGCAGGGCCGGGCGCTCGACCTGAGCGGCGACCGGGTGGGCGTCGCCAGCGCCATCTGGCCGCACGGGCGCTGGCGGTTCGACTTCCGGGGCGAGGCCAACCACGCCGGCACCACCCGCCTCGAGGACCGGCGCGACCCGATGCTGCCGTACGCGGAGACCGTCCTCGCCGCCCGCCGCGAGGCCCGGCTCGCGGGCGCCGTCGCCACCTTCGGCAAGATCTCCGTCGAGCCGAACGGCGTCAACGCCATCCCCTCCCTGGTGCGCGGCTGGCTCGACTCCCGCGCCGCCGACCAGGCCACCCTCGACACGGTCGTCGACGGGGTGGAACGGGCCGCCCGCGACCACGCCGCGGCCCACGGCATCGACCTGGACGTCGTCCGGGAGTCGTTCACGCCCGTCGTCGAGTTCGACCACGCGCTGCGCGACGAGCTCGCCCGCATCCTCGGCAAGGACAGCGGCGCCCGGCTCACCGTCCCCGTCCTCGGCACCGGCGCCGGACACGACGCCGGAATCCTCTCCGACCGCATCCCGACCGCCATGCTGTTCGTGCGCAACCCCACGGGCGTCTCCCACTCCCCGGCCGAGTTCGCCGCGGAGGACGACTGTGTGGCCGGGGTGCACGCCCTCGCCGACGTACTGGAAGGACTGGCCTGCCGGTGACTCCCACGCAGCGGACACGGACGTACTGGCTCGAGCACGCCTGGCTCGACACGAACGTCGAGCCGGGCGTCGCCCTCACGGTGTCGACGGGCGGCTCCGGCGAGACGGCGGACGGGCGCATCACCGCCGTGCGCACCGGCGTCGACTCCCCGCCGCCCGGCGCCGAGATCCTGCGCGGCCTCACCCTGCCGGGCCTCGCGAACACCCACAGCCACGCGTTCCACCGCGCCCTGCGCGGCACCGTCCAGGTCGGCTCCGGAAGCTTCTGGACCTGGCGCGAGGTCATGTACGCGGTCGCCGACCGGCTCACCCCGGACACCTACCACCAGCTGGCCCGCGCCGTGTACGCCGAGATGGCGCTGGCCGGCATCACCGCCGTCGGCGAGTTCCACTACCTGCACCACGCCCCCGGCGGTGTCCGCTACGCCGACCCCAACGCCATGGGCGAGGCCCTGATCGAGGCCGCCGCCGAAGCCGGGGTGCGCATCACCCTCCTCGACACCGCCTACCTGTCCTCCGGCTTCGGACAGCCCCCCAACGCCCATCAGCTCCGTTTCTCCGACGGCGACGCGGACGCCTGGGCCGAACGCTGTTCACTTCTCAAGGAACGGGATCACGCACGGATCGGGGCGGCGATCCACTCCGTGCGGGCCGTGCCCGCCGACCAGCTGGCGGCCGTCGCGAGCTGGGCCGAAGGGCGCAGGGCGCCGCTGCATGTGCACCTGTCCGAGCAGACCGCCGAGAACGACGCCTGCCGTGCCGCCCACGGGTGCACGCCCACCCGGCTCCTCGCCGACCACGGCGTGCTCGGGCCGCGCACCACCGGAGTCCACAACACCCACCTCACCGACGAGGACATCGCCCTGCTCGGCCGCTCCGGCACCGGCACCTGCATGTGCCCGACGACCGAACGGGACCTCGCCGACGGCATCGGCCCGGCCGTCGCCCTCCAGGCCGCGGGCTCACCCCTCTCCCTCGGCTCGGACAGCCACGCCGTGATCGACCTGCTCGAGGAGGCGCGCGCCATGGAGCTGAACGAACGGCTGCGCACCCGCACCCGGGGCCACTGGACGGCGGCCGCCCTGCTGCGCGCCGCCTCCGCCGACGGCCACGCGGCCCTCGGCAACCCGGACGCGGGCGCCCTGGAGACCGGCGCGCCCGCCGACTTCACGACGATCGCGCTCGACTCGGTCAGGACAGCGGGCCCGCTGCCCCGGCTCGGCGCCGAGACGGCCGTATTCGCGGCGACCGCCGCGGACGTACGGCACACGGTCGTCGCCGGACGTCACGTCGTACGCGACGGGGCGCACACGCTCGTCCCCGATGTGCCGCAGGCCCTCGCGCGGGCCGTGGCGGCCCTGCACGCCTAGCGACCACCACCGGCTCCCGCCCCCACGAGGACACGACGATGAGCAGCAGCACCGGCACGAGCACCGTCATCACGAACATCGCCACGCTGGTCACCAACGATCCCTCCCTCGGAGGATCCCCCCTCGGCCTGGTCCGGGACGCGGCCGTCGTCATCGAGGGCGACCGCGTCGTGTGGACCGGTGAATCAAGCAAAGCACCCGCCACCGACAACCGGATCGACGCCGACGGCCGGGCGGTCCTCCCGGGCTTCGTCGACTCCCACTCCCACCTGGTCTTCGCGGGCGACCGCACCGAGGAGTTCAACGCCCGGATGTCGGGCCGCGGCTACACGGCCGGCGGCATCCGCACGACGGTGGCGGCCACCCGGGCGGCCACCGACGGGGAACTGGAGGCGAACCTCACCCGTTTCCTCTCCGAGGCCCTCCGCCAGGGGACCACGACCTTCGAGACCAAGTCCGGCTACGGCCTGACGGTCGCCGACGAGGCCCGCGCCCTGCGCCTCGCCGCCGCCCACACCGACGAGGTCACCTACCTCGGCGCCCACATCGTCCCCCCCGACTACGCCGACGACCCGGCGGGCTACGTCGCCCTGGTCACCGGCGAGATGCTCGACGCGTGCGCCCCGCACGCCCGCTGGATCGACGTCTTCTGCGAGAAGGGCGCATTCGACGGCGACCAGGCCCGCGCGATCCTCACCGCCGGCAAGGCGAAGGGACTGCACCCCCGTATCCACGCCAACCAGCTCTCCCACGGCCCCGGCGTGCAGCTGGCGGTGGAGCTGGACGCGGCCAGCGCCGACCACTGCACCCACCTCACCGACGCCGACGTCGACGCGCTCGCGAACGGCGACACGGTCGCCACGCTGCTGCCCGGCGCCGAGTTCTCCACCCGGGCGCAGTGGCCGGACGCCCGTCGGCTGCTGGACGCGGGCGTCACCGTCGCCCTGTCCACGGACTGCAACCCGGGCTCGTCCTTCACCTCGTCCATGCCGTTCTGCGTCGCGCTGGCCGTGCGGGACATGGGGATGACGCCGGACGAGGCGGTGTGGTCCGCCACGGCGGGCGGGGCCGCGGCCCTGCGCCGCACCGACGTCGGCCGCATCGCGCCCGGCGCGTACGCCGACCTGACCCTCCTGGACGCGCCGAGTCACGTCCACCTGGCCTACCGGCCGGGCGTGCCCCTGGTCTCCGGGGTGTGGCGGCGAGGCGTCCGGGTCGTCTGAGGGCCCTGGTCGGCGGAGGCGCCGGCGGCAGCCCGCCCCCGGCCTGCCGCTGCCCGCCCCCGGTCTGCCGCTGCCTGCCCCCGGTCTGCCGCTGCCTGCCCCCGGTTTGCCGCCGACCGCCCCCACGCCGTGCCGACCACCTGGCCTACCGGCCGGGCGTGCCCCTGGTCTCCGGGGTGTGGCGGCGAGGCGTCCGGGTCGTCTGAGGGCCCTGGTCGGCGGAGGCGCCGGCGGC
>NZ_JBMNDR010000013.1:63840-125438 GCF_052543235.1 Streptomyces sp. SAS_272
AGCCCGCCCCCGGCCTGCCGCTGCCTGCCCCCGGTCCGCCGCTGCCTGCCCCCGGTCTGCCGCTGCCTGCCCCCGGTCTGCCGCTGCCCGCCCCCACGCCGTGCCGACGAGCACCAGCAGCGCGCCCGCGAACCCGAGCCGTCCCGGCCGGTCCCCGGCGAGCGCGATGCCCACGGCCGCAGCCCACACCGGCTCGGTCCCCAGCAGCAGGCTGACGCGGGACGGAGAGGTACGGCGGACGGCCCACATCTGCACGAAGAACGCGAACAGGGTGCAGAAGACGGACAGGTAGACCAGGCCGGCCCAGTCCCCGGCGTCGAAGTCCGCCGCGGCGGCCCAGGGCGAGGCGCCCGTCCCCGGCAGGGCCACCAGCACGGCGAACACAGCCACGGCGCCGCCCAGTTGCACGGTCGTGAGGGACAGAGCGTCCGCGCCGCGCACCGACTCCATCCGCGCCATGGCCAGCACGTGCACGGTCCGGACCACGGCCGCACCCAGCATCAGCAGGTCACCGCCCGACGGAGCGGTGAACCCGGCCCCCTGCGTCAGCAGGGCCACGCCCGCCACCGACAGGCCGGCGGCCGCCAGGAACGCGCCCGGCAGCCGCACCCGGCGCACCCGGCTCTCGGCGAGGGGGGTGAAGACCATGGTCAGGCTGATGATCAGACCGGCGTTCGTGGCGGAGGTGTGGACGACGCCGTACGTCTCCAGCAGGAAGATCACGGCGAGAATCAGCCCCAGCAGTCCGGCCCCTCGCAGTTGTGCGCCGCTCAGCGCGCGCAGCCGCCGCCACCCGACGGCCGCCAGCACCGGCAGCACCACGGCGAACCGCAGCACCAGCACGGCGAGCACGGTGTCCGCCGTCGTGACGCCCTTGGCGGCGAGGTAGCTGGACCCCCACACGACGGCGACCAGCAGCACGGGGACGTCGGCGAACCGGCCGATTCGGGAGACAGCGGAGGAGCCAGGAGAGCCAGAGGAGCCAGGAGAGCCAGAGGAGGCAGGGGAGCCGGAGGAGGCAGGGGAGACGGTCACGGGGCTCCTCGTGAGCAGGTGACGCGGCTGGCCCAGCGGCGCTGCTGGTCAGAGGGCTGGGCCAGCGTAGCCATCGCCGGGAATCCGGCCAGCGGATTTCACCATGAGGACAGGAGCAGACCCGGTTCCGTGTGGTCTGCGGTCTCTGCGGTCTCTGCGGTCTGTCGGCTGGGCTGGGGACCGGCGACATGCCGACGTCCGCGCCCGGGCGATCGCTCAGCGGCTGATCGCCCGGACGCGGACGGCACCGGTGTCCGGTGGACACCGGTGAGACCGGCGCTGCTGTTCGCACCGCGGCCCGTGGGCCTACTCCTCGAGCGTCAGGCCCTTCCGCAGCCGCACCAGCGTGCGCGACAGCAGCCGCGACACGTGCATCTGCGAGATGCCGAGTTCCTCGCCGATCTCCGACTGGGTGAGACCCGCGACGAAGCGGAGGGAGAGGATCTGGCGGTCACGGGAGGGAAGTTCGGCGATCATCGGCTTCAGCGACTCGACGTACTCGATGCCTTCGAGCCCGTGGTCCTCGTATCCGATGCGGTCGGCGAGGGCGCCTTCCGAGTCGTCCTCCTCGGGCTGCGCGTCCAGCGACGAGGCGGTGTACGCGTTCGACGCGGCCATGCCCTCGACGACCTCGTCGCGGGAGAGGCCGAGGCGTTCGGCCAGTTCCGCGACGGTGGGCGCCCGGTCGAGCTTCTGGGCCAGCTCGTCGCCCGCCTTGGCGAGGTCGAGCCGCAGCTCCTGGAGCCGGCGCGGGACGCGCACCGACCACGAGGTGTCACGGAAGAACCGTTTGATCTCGCCGATGATGGTTGGCATCGCGAAGGTCGGGAACTCGACGCCGCGCGAGAGCTCGAAACGGTCGATCGCCTTGATCAGGCCGATGGTGCCGACCTGGATGATGTCCTCCATCGGCTCGCTGCGGGAGCGGAACCGGGAGGCGGCGAACTTGACCAGCGCGAGGTTCAGTTCGACGAGGGTGTTGCGGACGTACGAGTACGCGTGCGTGCCCTCTTCGAGGGACTCGAGCCGCGCGAACAGGGTCTTGGACAGGGCCCGCGCGTCGACGGGTGCGATCTCGTCGTACGGGGGGATGTCCGGGAGTCCGGCGAGGAGGTCGGTGGGGTCGACGTCCTGCACCGCGTGCTGGGCGATGGGTTCCAGACTTTTCAGTTCCGGAGGGGGTGTCGACGTCGCTCCGCGGGTATGCGGTGCGTCGAGCCGGGGTGACATGAGTCCTCCATCGTTCTCGGCGTATGGCTGCCGATGCCAGTGAGCGCACTTCGGTGTGCGGCGCCTCCATAGCCGGCCGGGTCGGGTACGTGTTCCCCCTAGCCCTACCCGCTTTACTTGACCGATCGCAAGTGCATTTTGTATGGTTGTGTCCGTTTGTGTGCGATTGTTCAGGTGTGAGGTCGCGGGTCGAGGGCGTAAGGTGCGAGAGCGTCAGCAACCAGTACACGACCCCGGGAGAGAGACGGCATGGACCGCGGGACGGTCGGCAGCGCACAGTCTGGCCGGCTTCTGGTCGAGGTGCGGCAGGAAGGCTCCAGTGCCGTGGTGACCCCGGCAGGTGAGTTGGATCACCACACGGCCGATCTGTTGCGTGAGCCACTCGACGACTGCCTTTCCAGGGGCCTCAGCCGGCTGGTGGTGGACTGCGCGCGCCTGGAGTTCTGCGACTCCACCGGACTCAACGTGCTCCTCGGCGCCCGCCTGAAGGCGGAGGCGGCCGGTGGCGGAGTCCATCTGGCCGGCATGCAGCCCGTGGTGGCGCGGGTCTTCGAGATCACCGGCGCCGACGCGGTGTTCACCGTGCACGACACGGTGGAGGCGGCCCTCGCGGACGACGACGGCGAGCGTGACGGAGACGGCTGAGCTTCGCCGTCCGTCCGAATCGGGTGGAAACGGGGCGAAGGCGGGGGGTGTTCCGCCGGTTCCCCCGGGCAGGAGACATCCTGAACCCGAACATGTCGGCGGTGACGCCGACACACACGCCGTTCGGCTACGTACAGACTGTAGTGATCGACTGTTGAACTGTGAACCGGTTGAATCGGGGAATCGGTGAGGTGAAGCGCTGATGAGCACCACCCGGCCTTACTCGCCGGGCGACCGCGGCCCGGAGCCCAGCGGCGCTTCCGGGGCGTCCCAAGGGGGCCCGCAGGAGGCCGGTGCGTCCGGAGGAGGCACGGCAGCCGTGGCCTCCGCGTCGTCCGGCGGCCCTCAGGTACGCAGACTGAGCTTCGAGGACGCCAGCGGCGTCGTCCCGCTCGCCCGCGACTTCGCCCGGCAGGCGCTGTACGCCTGGGGCTGGCTGCCCGCCGCCACCGCCGACCAGCGGGCCGCCGCCGAGGACGTGCTGCTCGTCGTCTCCGAGCTGGTCACCAACGCGTGCCTGCACGCCGACGGACCGGACGGGCTGGTCCTCGGCTGCGACAAGAAGGTGATCCGCGTCGAGGTCTCCGACCGCGGCACCGGACAGCCGGCGCCCCGCACCCCGCACCGCGCGGGCCGCCCGGGCGGACACGGCATGTTCATCGTGCAGCGCCTCTGCCTCGACTGGGGCGTCGTCCGCGCTCCCGGCCTCGCAGGCAAGACGGTCTGGGCGGAACTGGGCGCCCCGGCCTGACCCCCAGGCCGGTCCGGGGCCCGCCCGAGCCGGTCCGGCCCCTCGGGCGCCGTCGCCGAAACCCGTTGGCGTGCCGGTGCGGTCCCGCTCTACCCTCGTCGGCAACGCGCTGACGGAGGCAAGTAGGCCGGGGTCCGCGAGTCGAGAGAGCTGCCGGTCGGTGTGAAGGCGGTCTCGCGTCCCCGACCGAATCCGCTCCCGAGTGCGGGGAGGAAATGCCCCGCCGGCCGGCCCCCGTCACCGGGCCCGAACGAGACCGGCGTCCCTCTTCCCGGCGGCCGACAGGCGACTGTCCGTCGGCCGGGCGGGCGGGCCGGCGGTGAAGGCGTGGTGGCACCGCGAGCACCCTCTCGCCCACGCCCCGAGGGGCCAGCCCCGGGGCGGCACGTGCCGCTCCGGCGTACCGGACGGAGCGCGCACCATGCTCGACGTCACCCTCATCCGACGGCATCCCGACCGGGTCCGCGACGCCCTGCGCAAGCGCGGCGTCGACGCAGGCCTGCCCGCCTTCCTCGCCCTGGACGCGGAGTTCCGCGAGGCCCACGCCGCAGTGGAGCGGCTGCGTGCCGAGCGCCGACGCGTCTCGTCGGAGATCGCCGCACACCGGCGGGCCGACGCCGGGGCGGCAGCCGTGCCGCAGGACGTCGCCGGGCTGCTGGCCGACGCCGCACGGCTGGCCGACCGGGTCGCCGAGGCCGAGGCCGCCTTCGCCCTGCTCGCCCGGCGTCACCAGGACGTCCTCGACGCCCTGCCCAACCTCCCCGACGACGACGTCCCGGCCGGCGGCAAGGAGGGCAACGAGGTCGTCCGGACCGCCGGCGAGCCTCCCGTGCCCGGCTTCCCGGCCAAGGACCACGTCACGCTCACCGAGGAGCTCGGCCTCGTCGACCACCGGCGCGGCGTCGCACTCGCCGGCAGCGGCAACTGGGTCTACCGGGGCGCGGGCGCCGCCCTGGAATGGGCACTGCTCAACCACTTCCTCGACATGCACCGCCGGGCGGGCTACGAGTTCGTGCTGCCGCCGCACCAGCTCGCCTGGGAGGCCGGGTACACGGCCGGTCAGTTCCCCAAGTTCGCCGACGAGGTGTACGTCACCGAGCGTCGCGCGGACGGCCGCCCGGAGCGATTCCTGCTGCCCACCGCCGAGACCGCCCTCGTCTCGCTGCACCGCGGCGAGACCCTCGACGAACGGGACCTGCCGCTCAAGTACGTTTCGTACACGCCCTGTTATCGCAAGGAGGCCGGCGGCTACCGCACGGCGGAGCGCGGGACGCTGCGCGGCCACCAGTTCAACAAGGTGGAGATGGTGCAGTACGTCCGGCCCGAGGACTCGGCGGCCGCGCAGCGTGAACTCCTCGCCCGCGCGGAGGAATCGGTGGCGGGACTGGGGCTGCACCATCGTGTGGTCAAGCTCGCCGCCGGGGACACCAGCCCGGCCCAGGCGAAGACGTACGACGTCGAGGTCTGGCTTCCGAGCCTCGGCGCCTACGCCGAGGTCAGCTCGGTGTCGAACGCCCGCGACTACCAGGCCCGGCGCGGCCTGATCCGCTACCGTCCGGCCGACGGCGGAAAACCGCGGTACGTGCACACGCTCAACGCGTCGGGGCTGGCCACCAGCCGCCTGCTGCCGGCCCTCCTCGAGCAGCATCAGCGTTGCGACGGGACGGTCGCCGTCCCCGAGGTCCTCCGGCGCTGGGGGGCTCCCGCCCTCCTCCGGGCCCGCTGAACCCCCGGGCCGGATCGGCGTAACTCCGGCGCGTGCCTTCTCTTCCCTCCTCATCGCCCCGGGCGTACCTTGACGGCTCAATCTGATGCCTCGTCAGTAAAGGCGGGGCGGTGGGAGTGAGGGGACGGGACCGTGTCGAACCGGAAGCGAACCACCGCGCTCGCGACTGCCGCGGCCCTGGCCGGCGCGGCGGTGGTCTGGACGGCCGCCCCCGCGGCCGTGGCCGAGGTCGTGAACGTCAACTACGGCTGCAATACCCCGATCGGCGAAAAGAGCGCCGTCTCGCCCATCGACATCAAGGCCGCCAAGAGCGGTGACGGTTACCGGATCACCATGTCCTGGCAGAAGGGCGTGTCCTCCAGCCCGGTCGAACTCGGCGCCGGTTCCATGAAGCCGAGCGCCACCGTCAAGCTGGGCGGCGCCGACAGCGGCACCCTGGACGTCACCGGCCCCGCCAACCAGGCCGCGATCCCCGAGAACACCCCCATCAAGATCAACGACCTCAGCGGCACCTACACGCCGAAGAAGTCCGGCAAGGTCACTTTCACGGCCGGCGTGCTCACCATCAAGGCGCTCGGCACGACCACCACGTGCACGCCCTCCAAAACCCCGGGCCCGTCCCTCACCCTCGACGTGACGGCGGCGGGCGGCGGCGGTTCCGGCGGCGGCACCGGCTCGGGCGGGACGACGGGCTCCGGCGGTTCCGGCGGCGATCTCCCGCAGACCGGCCCCGAGGACTCCGCGATCGCCCTCGGCACCCTCGGCGGCACCGTCCTGCTCGCCGGCGCGGCGGGCGCCCTGTGGCTGACCCGGCGCAACCAGCCGGCGCGCACCCGCCACTGACCGCACCGCACCCCGCGCCCGAGTGCTGGAGCCGCCGATGCCGTACCCCGCAGCCCGCGCCCCGCTGCTGTCCCTGCCACTGGTCCTGCTGCTGACCCTGCCCCTGCTGCTCGCCGCCGCGCCCGCGGAATCCGGCGGGGGCTGGGCGGCGGCGCCCTCGGGAGACGGGCGGCCGTCCTTCTACTGCGAGGGCGCGCCCGGCGCGGTGCTCCAGGACACGGTGGCCGTCACCAACCGGGGCGCCGGGCCGCTCACCGTACGGCTGAGGGCGGCCGGCGCCGGTCTGCGTGTCGTCTTCGCCGGGCCGGCCGCCCTCGCCGTGCCCGCACGCACCCGCGCCGAGGTCCCCTTCACGGTGACGGTCCCGGCGGACGCCCGGCCCGGCGACGTCGCCGGCGGGATCGTCGTGCGGGACGCGGCCGGCCGGGAGGCCGCCGTGCCGCTGCTGGTCCGGGTCGGCGGTCCGCGGCTGGCCGCGCTGACCGTCGAGCGGGTGGCCGTGCACGGCGACCGCATCACATACGAGCTGGTCAACCGAGGCACCACGGTCCTCGTCCCGCAGCTCGCCGTGCACGCCGACGGCGTCCTCGGGGCCGTCCTCGACCGGGCCCCGCGCACCCTGCCCGTCCGGCTACCGCCGGGCCGCCGCCTCGTCCTCGACGAGCCCTGGCCGGACCGTCCCGCCCTGGACGCGGTCACCGTGCGCCTGACGGTCACCGCTCCGGGCGCGGCGCCGGCCACCGGGCATGCGTCGGCCCGTTTCGTGCCGTGGGCCGCGACGGCGGGCACGGCGTCCGGGGCGCTGTCGGGGGGGGCCGTCGTCGTGGCCGTACGACGACGCGGGCGCCGCCCGGCCGCCGCGCAAGCCGAGTCGAGAGGAGCGCCGGCGTGAGAGGCAAGCCGCGCAGCACGGTGACGGCGACGCCGCAGGCCGTGCGCCCGTCCCTGTTCCGGTTCCTGTTCCTGTTTCCGGCCCTGCTCCTGCTCCTGCCGTTCCTGTCGCTGCCGGCGGCCGGTCCAGCGGCCGCCGCCGACAAGCCGGCCGTGACGCTCTCCACCGCCCAGGCGGGCGCGGGCGGTTCGGTCACCGTCAACGGCAGCGGTTGGCGGCCGCGCACGCTGGTGATGCTGCTGATCTGCGGGCAGGCGACACCGGCCCGGGGCGTCGTCGGCGGGACCAACTCGTGCGCCAACGCCGACGGCCGGGCCGTCACCACCGACGCCGACGGCCGCTTCAGCCGGCCGCTGCCGGTGGCCGAACCGCCGGCGCCCTGTCCGTGCGTGGTGCACGCGGCCACCGCGACCGGAGCGAAGGCACAGGCCGACGCGGTGTTCCAGGTGGCCGGGCACCCCGTCCGGCCGCTGCCCGCGGCGACGACCGGCGGACGGCTGTCGGTGCTCACCGACACCCGGCTCGAGGGTTCCGGCGGTCTGCTCACCTGGTTCGGCGCGCCGCCCTCCCGCACGCTCGTCTTCACCGTCGGCAACGTGGGCACCGGTCCCGTCGAGAACCCCGTCTTCCGCGTCGGCGCCGCGCACGGGGTGTTCGCCCCACAGTGGGACGAGCGCCAGTGGCACGGCACGATCCGCCCCGGCGGGAAGGCCCGCGTCGAGCTGCCCGTGGAGCTCGCCGCCGGCGCCCACGGCGACTACACCGTCTCCCTCGAGTACGGCGGGAAGGTCCTCGCCGAGCAGCCGTGGGGCGTCGGCCGCCCCTGGGGCGTGACCCTCTTCTGGATCCTGCTCTGCCTGGTGGTGCCGGCGGCTCTCTTCCGCACGGGGATGGCCGTGGTGGACCGGGTGCGTCCCCGCCCGGCGGCCGGACGGCCGGCCCGCGCCCGCCGTCCGGGACGCCTGCGGCCCGCCCCGGGGGCCGTTCCGGGGCCCGAGCCTGCCGTCCTGTCGCACGCGACCCTGCCGTGGTTCACCCCGGACGGCGCTCCGGGCGCAACGGTCCGGCCCTCCGCACCCCACGACGACCGACCGGGGCCCCCGACGAGCTTCACCACTCCGGCGTCCTCCGTGACTCCCGTGAGTCCCGCGCCCCCCACCGCTCCCGCGCCCTCCGCGAGTCCCGCGAGTCCCGCGACTCCCGTAGGTCCTGCGACTCCCACTCCTCCGGCGGCCTCCGCCGCTCCTCCGCCCCCCACGCATCCCACGCATCCCACGAGTTCACCGAGCCCCACGACTCCCCACAGGAAGGGATCCACGTGAGTGAGAGAGCCATACCCTCCGAGCGGGCGCCCGCCCGGAAGCGAGCGGCCGTCGCGGGCGCCGCCGTCATGCTCACCGGGGCGGCCGTCCTGCTGGGCGTGACCGCCGCACCGGCACAGGCCGCGGAGGTCGCCTACGCCACCAAGTGCGTACCGCCCTCAGGCATCGGCCTGCCCGACGTCAACGGCACCACCAAGGTCGAGATCAGCGCGCCGGCCACGGCGAAGGTCGGCGACACCGTCGACGTCGTCTGGAAGTTCACCCAGGCCGCGTCGAAGAACCCCGACATCATCGACCTGCCCGCGAACTCGGTGCAGCCGTCCGGCACTCTCAAGGCGGCCGGCGCGCAGAGCGCGGACATCGCGATGCAGGGGACCCGGCAGAACCCGGCGATCCCCAAGGGCGGCGCGATGACGCTGTCCGACATGAAGGGCACGCTGAAGCTGACGGCGGCCGGACAGGTGACGCTGACGCCGGACGCCTACGTCGTCAACGCGCTGTCGACCGACACCAAGTGCGCGCCGACGGAGACCGTCCAGCCGGCGGCGACCATCACCGTGACGGCGGGATCGGGGAGTTCGGGATCGGGGTCGTCCTCGCCGAGCACGTCCACCACCCCCTCGCAGAGCCGGTCACCGTCGTCGAGCGCGTCGTCCACGCCCAGCGCCACCCCGTCGGCGTCCGCGACGGGCGACAGCGGCGCGACCGACTTCACCGGCAAGGTCGTCGACATCCCCTACACCTGCCAGTCGCCGATCGGCGTGAAGAAGGCGACCTCGCCCATCCAGATCAACGCCAGGAAGAACAACGGGAGTTACGACCTCACCGTGCAGTTCAAGAAATCGGTCATGGACAGCCCCATCGCGATCCCGGCCGGCAAGGTGAAGCCGATCCTGCAGGTCGTGCTGGGCGGCGCGGACAAGGGGTCGGTGAGGGTGGAAGGCCCGCTGAACGCCGCGCCGATCCCGCAGAACAGCCCCATCCTGATCCCGGACCTCAAGGGCGTCTACAAGCCCGGCGCGACCGGTGAGTCCACGCTCTCCCCGGGTGTCCTCACCGTCGAGGCCATGGGCACGACCACCACCTGCACTCCGGACAGCACGGCCGTCTCCCTCACGCTGGACACCGCGCAACAGGCGAGCGGCGCGTCCGGCGGCGGCTCGTCGTCCTCGGGCGGGTCGACGTCGACGAGCGGCGGTCTCGCGGAGACGGGCTCCGGCGACCACGGCGCTCTGAAGGCGCTGGGCCTGGTGGCGGGCACGGCGATCCTGCTGGGCGGCGCGGTGTTCACCTTCATGCCCAGGAGGAGGGCGAGCTGAGCCGAGCCGGAACGACGACGGAACGACGACGGAGGGCCGCCGCACCCACACGGGTGCGGCGGCCCTCCGTCGGCACGGGAGCGGACGTCAGTGCACGTCCCCCATGAGCTCCTTGACCTTCTTGCGGTACATCCACACCGCCGCGCCGGCGAGGACGGCGAGCACGGCCTCCAGGGCCACGATGCCCGTCTTGTTGAGGTCGACGCCGGCGATGGACAGCAGGCCGGTCGTGGCGTCGCCCGCGGTGACGGCCAGGAACCAGACGCCCATCATCTGCGAGGCGTACTTCGCGGGGGCCATCTTCGTGGTGACGGACAGACCGACGGGGGAGAGGGTCAGCTCGCCGACGGTCTGCACGAAGTAGATCGCCGCAAGCCACAGCGCGGCCGCCTTGTGACCGCCCTCGGCGATCGCCAGCGGGGCCAGGAACAGGAAGAACGACGCGCCGACCAGGACGAGGCCCATCGCGAACTTCGTCGCGGTGCTCGGCTCCTTGCCGCGCCGGGCCAGCGCCAGCCAGGCCCAGGCGAAGAGCGGGGCCAGGGCCATGATCAGGACCGGGTTGACCGACTGGTACCAGGAGACCGGGAAGTCCCAGCCGAAGACGCTGTTCTTCGCCGAGGACTCCGCGAACAGGGACAGCGTCGAGCCGCCCTGGTCGTAGATCATCCAGAACACGGCCGCGGCGACGAAGAACCAGACGTACGCAGTGAGCTTGGACTGCTCGGCGCGGTCCAGCTCCTTGTCGCGCTTCATCCGGGCGATGACGAGCACCGGGATGACCAGGCCGGCCACCGTGATCGGCACCAGCAGCCAGTTCAGCGTGTAGACGCCGGAGACGCCCACGACGGCGTAGAAGACGATCGCGACGGCCGCCCAGAACGCGGCCTTGCGCAGCGTGGCGGCCTTCTCCTGCGCCGACAGCGGCGTGGGGACGACGTCCGAGCGGGCGCTCAGATGGCGGCCGCCGAGGAGGAACTGGGTGAGGCCGAGGCCCATGCCGAGTGCGGCGAGCGCGAAGCCGAGGTGCCAGTTGACGTTCTCGCCGATGGTGCCGATGATCAGCGGCGCGGCGAACGCGCCCAGGTTGATGCCGATGTAGAACAGCGTGAAGCCGCCGTCGCGGCGCGGGTCGTCGGGCCCGTCGTAGAGGTGGCCGACCATCGTGGAGATGTTGGCCTTGAGCAGGCCGGAGCCGATGGCGACGAGACCGAGACCCGCGTAGAAGGTGCCGGCGTTCGGCAGCGCGAGGGTCAGATGGCCGAGCATGATGATCGCGCCGGCGACGGCGACCGTCTTGCGGGGACCGAGCACGCGGTCCGCGAACCAGCCGCCGGGCAGGGCGAGCAGGTACACGAGCGACAGGTAGACCGAGTAGATTGCGGTCGCCGTCGCGGCGCTGAGGTGCAGGCCGCCGGGGGCGACCAGGTACAGCGGGAGCAGGGCCCGCATGCCGTAGTAGGAGAAACGCTCCCACATCTCGGTCATGAAGAGAGTGGCCAGTCCGCGGGGGTGGCCGAAGAAGGTCTTCCCGGAGCCGGGGGTGCCCGGGCGGACCGAGTCCTTCGTCAGGCTGGACGCCATGTCGTTCCTTGCTGGTCGGGACGCGCCGCGAGAGCTCGCGCGCCCGGTGGGGGCCGGCCGGCGCCGGCGGACCGCGTCGCCCACCCCTACGCCCGGGGGAGTCCGCTCCGGGTCGCGAAGCGGTGGACGGCGATCACCGGGATCCACGCCCCCTCCTCGGGGGCCCGGCCACAGGTCGTTCCTTGTCGAGGCCGGCGGACCGGCCCGCACACAGAAGAGACCCTCAGCGTCATGCCGACCGCCAAGGGTCCTTGTGTACTACAGGCGTTCTCTCACCATACGGCAGCACAACGCCGCATATGGAAGGACTTGAGACACGGATCACAGGTGATCATGGAACCGGGGGCGGCACTTCGAAGGTCTGCACCAGGATGCCATCCCTCGACCGCAGGTCCGTACCAACATCGCCGGTCCTGCGGCGCCCGACCGGCCGCCGGACTGTCCGGCATGTCCGGGGTAAGAAACCGCGTGGGCGATCACACTTCGACGGTCGCCCGCCGCGGACTACCATCAGCTCATGACCCGAGTACTGCTCGCCGAGGACGACGCGTCCATCTCGGAGCCGCTGGCCCGCGCACTGCGCAGGGAAGGCTACGAGGTCGAGGTGCGCGAGGACGGCCCCACCGCGCTGGACGCCGGAATGCAGGGCGGCGTCGACCTGGTCGTGCTGGACCTCGGTCTGCCCGGCATGGACGGCCTGGAGGTGGCCCGGCGGCTGCGCTCCGAGGGCCACGCCATTCCGATCCTGATCCTGACCGCGCGCGCCGACGAGGTGGACACCGTCGTCGGCCTGGACGCGGGCGCGGACGACTACGTCACCAAGCCCTTCCGGCTGGCCGAGCTGCTCGCCCGGGTCCGGGCCCTGCTGCGGCGCGGCGCGTCCGAACCGCAGCAGCCGCCCGCCACGCACGGCGTGCGCATCGACGTGGAGTCGCACCGCGCGTGGATGGGCGAGGAGGAACTCCAGCTCACCGCCAAGGAGTTCGACCTGCTGCGGGTCCTGGTGCGCGACGCGGGCCGGGTCGTCACCCGCGACCAGCTGATGCGCGAGGTGTGGGACACCACCTGGTGGTCGTCGACCAAGACCCTGGACATGCACATCTCCTGGCTGCGCAAGAAGCTCGGCGACGACGCGGCCAACCCCCGTTACATCGCCACCGTACGAGGTGTGGGCTTCCGCTTCGAGAAGAGCTGACCGCTCCCCCGGGGCAGGCCGGACGACGCGCGTCACCATCGGCACGGCCGGTGCGGGATGCGCGTCCCTCGGCCGGCGGGGGCCGGTCGCGCAGTTCCCCGCGCCCCGTGAGGGCGCTGTGCAAACCGCTCTCGTCATGTCACCGCCCCGGAGGGCACCGTGCGTCGCCGTCTCATTCAGTCCACCCTCGCCGTGGTGCTCGTCGTCATCGCGGTGTTCGGGGTGTCCCTGGTCATCGTCGAGACCCGCACGATCAGCAACAGCGCCCAGGAACGGGTCGACTCCGAGGCGCTGCGGCTGGCCAGCATCGTGGACAGCCGGCTGGTCGGCTCGGAGAACGTCACCCCGGCGATACTGCGCGACCAGGTCACGCAGGACCGTTACGCCGAGATCCGCATCCCCGGCCGGCCGGTCATCGAGGTCGGGACCAAGCCCACCGGCGACGTCATCAGGGCGCAGGCCAGGGGTGAGGAGGGCGAGACCGTCCTGGTCCAGGAGCCGCGCTCCACGGTGACCCGGGAGGTCGGCCGCACCCTGCTGATCATCGCCCTCGTGGCCATGCTCGCGGTGGTCGCCGCGGTCCTGCTGGCCATCCGCCAGGCCAACCGCCTCGCCTCCCCCCTGACCGACCTCGCCGAGACGGCCGAACGCCTCGGCTCCGGCGACCCGCGCCCCCGCCACAAGCGGTACGCCGTTCCCGAGCTGGACCGGGTCGCCGACGTCCTCGACTCCTCCGCGGAGCGCATCGCCCGCATGCTCACCGCCGAACGCCGGCTCGCGGCGGACGCCTCCCACCAGCTGCGCACCCCTCTGACGGCCCTGTCGATGCGCCTGGAGGAGATCACCCTCACCGACGACCCCGACACGGTGAAGGAGGAGGCCACGATCGCGCTGACCCAGGTGGAGCGCCTGACGGACGTCGTGGAACGCCTTCTGACCAACGCCCGGGACCCGCGTACCGGCTCTGCCGTCACCTTCGACCTCGACGAGGTCATCCAGCAGCAGCTCGCCGAGTGGCGGCCCGCCTACCGCGGCGACGGCCGGGCCATCGTCAGCTCCGGCAAACGCCATCTGCGCGCGGTGGGCACGCCCGGCGCGGTCGCCCAGGTCCTGGCCGCCCTGATCGAGAACTCCCTCATGCACGGCGGCGGCACGGTGGCGCTGCGGACCCGGGTCATCGGCAACCAGGCCGTCGTCGAGGTGACCGACGAGGGGCCGGGCGTCCCCGCCGACCTGGGGGCCCGCATCTTCGAGCGGGCGATCAGCGGCCGCAACTCCACCGGCATCGGCCTGGCCGTGGCCCGCGACCTGGCCGAGGCGGACGGCGGCCGTCTGGAGATGCTCCAGGCGCAGCCCCCGGTCTTCGGTCTGTTCCTGTCCCGCACGGCCCCGCAGACGCGCACGGCGAACGACGAGGAGCCGACCGTCAGATGAGCGACGGGCGGCCGACCGCCGGGTGAGCGACCGGGAGCCGGCCGTGGAGTGAGCGGCCGGGAGCCGGCCGTCACGTGAGAGCGGCGGGCCCCTGCCCGGCTCGGCAGCCCCCGCGGGCTCGACGGCTCCCGCAGCCCCGGCAGGCTCAGCCGACCCGCTGCGACGTCTTCGGCGCGGGCCTCCTGGCCTGCTCGGCCACCGCGCGGAACGGCTCCGCGCCGGGCACGGGCTCCGTCACGGGCAGCGCCCGGAAGACCCACGTGCGGTAGGACCAGAACCGGAACAGCGTCGCGACCCCGATGCCGACGAACTTGAACACGTTGTTCTGCAGCGGGCTGTCCCAGCCGAAGCCGTACGTCGCGGTGAAGAGCAGCCCGTTCTCGATCACCAGGCCGACCGCGCTGAACGCCATGAACAGCGTCAGTTCCCTCGTGCGCCCGCCCTTGTCGCGGTCACGATAGGTGAAGTAACGGAACCCCACGTAGTTGAAGACGATCGACACGACGGTCGCCAGCACGCTCGCCCGCACCACCTGCAGATCGGTGAGATGGCGGACGAGGTTGAACACGCCGAGGTTGACCAGCAGTCCCGCGCCGCCCACGGCTCCGAACTTGGCCAGCTCGTGAACGAGCCTCTTCAGCCCCGAGGAACCATGCGCCATGGTCGTACAGGCCCCCGTCCGGGTTCGGTTTCGTCAACCCAGCCATGCTAACCACCACTCTTGCCGGTTTCCTGTGGTCCCGCTCACCGGACCGCCCCCGACGGGGCAGATGCGGTGATACGGCGGGTATGAGCAGGGAAAGGCCCCGGTAAGAGGCGCGGGATCCGGCCGCGGCGGCGTGGCCGATATCCTGGGGGCGTGACGTTCCCGGTAGTCGGCATGGTCGGCGGGGGCCAGCTCGCTCGTATGACACACGAGGCGGGCATCCCGCTCGGCATCAGGTTCAAGCTCCTCAGTGACACCCCACAGGATTCCGCGGCGCAGGTCGTGAGCGATGTCGTCATCGGCGACTATCGCGATCTCGACACGCTCCGCGAGTTCGCGCGCGGGTGCGACGTGATCACCTTCGATCACGAACACGTTCCCACCGAGCATCTCCGGGCTCTGGAGGCGGACGGCATCCCCGTCCGCCCGGGCCCCGACGCGCTGGTGCACGCCCAGGACAAGGGGGTGATGCGCGCCAGACTCGACGCGATCGGCGTCCCGTGCCCACGGCACCGGATCGTGACCGACCCGGCCGACGTGGCCGCCTTCGCGGCCGAGGGCGACGGCTTCCCGGTGGTCCTGAAGACCGTCCGCGGCGGTTACGACGGCAAGGGCGTGTGGGTCGTCGACTCCGCCGAGGAGGCTGAGGACCCCTTCCGGGCCGGCGTCCCGGTGCTGGCCGAGGAGAAGGTCGACTACGTCCGCGAGCTCGCCGCCAACGTCGTGCGCTCCCCGCACGGCCAGGCGGTCGCTTACCCGGTCGTCGAGTCGCAGCAGGTCGGCGGCGTCTGCGACACGGTGATAGCGCCCGCCCCCGGCCTGGACGAGGCCCTCGCGCTGCGGGCCGAGGAGATGGCCCTCAGCATCGCCAAGGAACTGGGCGTCGTGGGCCACCTCGCGGTCGAGCTGTTCCAGACCCGCGACGGCCGCATCCTCGTCAACGAACTGGCGATGCGCCCGCACAACTCGGGCCACTGGTCGATGGACGGCGCGATCACCTCGCAGTTCGCCAACCACGTCCGCGCCGTCCTGGACCTCCCGCTCGGCGACCCGCGCCCGCGGGCCAGGTGGACGGTCATGGTCAACGTCCTCGGCGGCGACTACCCGGACATGTACTCCGCGTACCTGCACTGCATGGCCCGCGACCCCCAGCTGAAGATCCACATGTACGGCAAGGACGTGAAGCCCGGCCGCAAGGTCGGCCACGTCAACACCTACGGCGACGACCTGGACGACGTCCTCGAGCGGGCACGTCACGCAGCCGGTTACCTGAGAGGCACGATCACCGAATGAGCCCTGTCGTAGGCATCGTCATGGGGTCGGACAGCGACTGGCCCGTCATGGAGGCCGCAGCCCAGGCCCTCGACGAGTTCGAGATCGCGTACGAGGTCGACGTCGTCTCGGCGCACCGCATGCCGCGCGAGATGATCGCGTACGGCGAGCAGGCGGACGGGCGCGGACTCAAGGCGATCATCGCGGGCGCCGGCGGTGCGGCCCACCTGCCCGGCATGCTCGCCTCCGTCACCCCGCTGCCGGTGATCGGCGTGCCCGTGCCCCTGAAGTACCTGGACGGCATGGACAGCCTGCTGTCCATCGTGCAGATGCCGGCCGGCGTGCCCGTCGCGACCGTCTCCGTGGGCGGCGCGCGCAACGCCGGCCTGCTGGCCGCCCGCATCCTCGCCGCGCACGACGAGGAGCTGCTCGCCCGGATGCGCGAGTTCCAGCAGGAGCTGGGCGAACAGGCCACCGAGAAGGGCAAGCGCCTGCGCGCCAAGGTCGAGGGCGCGAACGGCTTCGGCTTCGGGAAGTGACGGGCGACGTGAGCGAGCCGACCTCACTGGCCGCCGCCCGCGAGCTCCTGCGCGAGTTCCCGGTCGCCGACGGCCACAACGACCTGCCCTGGGCGCTGCGCGAACAGGTCCGCTACGACCTCGACGCCCGCGACATCGCCGCCGACCAGCACGCCCACCTGCACACCGACATCCCCCGGCTGCGCGCGGGCGGGGTCGGCGCGCAGTACTGGTCGGTGTACGTGCGCTCGGACCTGCCCGACGCGGTCCCGGCGACGCTGGAGCAGATCGACTGCGTCCGGCGGCTCGTCGCCCGCCACCCGCGCGACCTGCGTGCGGCGCTGACGGCCGCCGACATGGAGGCCGCGCGCGCGGAGGGCCGGATCGCCTCGCTGATGGGCGCGGAGGGCGGTCACTCCATCGCCAACTCGCTGGGCACGCTGCGCGGGCTGTACGCGCTCGGCGTGCGCTACCTGACGCTCACCCACAACGACAACGTGGACTGGGCGGACTCCGCGACCGACGAGCCCGCCGCCGGCGGTCTGACGGCCTTCGGCCGCGAGGTCGTGCGCGAGATGAACCGCGAGGGCATGCTGGTCGACCTCTCGCACGTGGCGGCGACCACCATGCGGGACGCGCTCGACGCGACGAGCGCGCCGGTGATCTTCTCCCACTCCTCCGCGCGCGCGGTCTGCGACCACCCGCGCAACATCCCGGACGACGTCCTGGAGCGGCTGCCCGCCAACGGCGGCATGGCGATGGTGACGTTCGTGCCGAAGTTCGTCCTGCAGGAGGCGGTCGACTGGACGGCCGCGGCCGACGACAACATGCGCGACCACGGTTTCCACCACCTCGACACCACCCCCGAGGCGATGAAGGTGCACCGGGCCTTCGAGGAGACCCGCCCCCGGCCGATCGCCACCGTCTCCACGGTCGCCGACCACCTCGACCACATGCGCGAGGCGGCCGGCGTCGACCATCTCGGCATCGGCGGCGACTACGACGGCACGGCCTTCACCCCTGAAGGGCTGAACGACGTCTCCGGGTATCCCCGCCTGATCGCGGAGCTCCTCGACCGCGGCTGGTCGGCCGCCGACCTCGCCAAGCTGACCTGGCAGAACGCGGTGCGCGTCCTGGGCGCGGCGGAGGACGTGGCCCGGGACCTGCAGACCACGCGGGCGGCGTCCCACGCGACGATCGGGTCGCTGGACGGCTGACCCCGTCCGACGCGGGCGGGGGCGGCCGTCCTCGCCCGCGTACCCCCGAACGCCCTGTCCACCGGGAAGAACGCCGCCCCCCGTGCGACGGTGACCGTACTGCTGATCGACGTACGGAGACCGTCATGGCCGACCTCCAGGACGAACTGCGGCCTCTTCCCGAGGCCGGCGAGCCGGCCGACGAGGCGCAGACGGCCCCTTCCCAGGCCGCCCCGTACACACGCGGGACGAGCGCGACCGAGGAGTCCGACGCCGCCGCCCCGAGGGCCGTGCAGCGGGAGTCCGGGCGGGAACCGGGACCGGGGCCCGAGCCCGGGCGGGAACCGCGGCCGGAGCCCGAGCGGGAGCGGGAGCCGGAAGGCAGCCCGTTGGAGCGCGCCCGGGCCCTCCTCGCCGCCCACCCCGTCGCCGACGGCTACAGCGGACTGCCATGGGCCCTGCGGCACCTGCCCTGGTACGACCTCCAGCTCGGCGAGAGCGCCGTCGACACGGACGTGCCCCGGCTGCGGGAGGGCCATGTCGGCGCGCTGCTGTGGTCGCTGCATCCGCCCGAGGGCCTCGCCGCCGAACGGGCCGTCGGGGCGACCCTGGAGGAACTGGACCACGCCCGGGCGGTGATCGCCGCCCATCCCGAGGGGCTGCGGCTGGCGCTCAGCGCCGGGCAGGTCATCGACGCCCACCACTGCGGCCGGGTGGCCGTCGTGCTGGGCCCGGCCACGGCCGCCGCGCTGGACGGCTCCCTCGGCATCCTGCGGTCGCTGCACACCCTCGGGCTGCGCGTCCTGACCCTCGTCGGCGCCTCGTGGGCGGGTGAGGCGGGGCTGACCCGGTTCGGCGAGGAGGTCGTGCGCGAGATGAACCGGGTCGGGGTGCTGGCCGACCTCTCCGGCGCCTCCGACGCCACGATCGGCCGGGTGCTGGCGCTCTCCAAGACGCCGGTGCTGTGCACCCGCTCCGCAGCCCGCGCGCTGCGCCCGCACCCCGGCAACCTGCCCGACGGGCTGCTCGCCGAGCTGGGCGCCGCCAAGGGGCTGTGCATGGTGCCGCTGATCGCCGAGCAGACCGGTCCGAGCGTCCGGGACGTGGCCGACCACCTCGACCACGTCCGCGCGATCGCCGGCCCGGACTGCGTCGGCCTGTCCGGCACCTACGACTCCGGCGCCGCCCACCCGCAGGGCCTCGCCGACGCCTCCGGCTACCCGCACCTGATCGCCGAGCTGCTGGACCGAGGCTGGCCGGAGACCGACATCGCCCTGCTGACCTGGGGCAACATGCAACGCGTTCTGCGCACGGCCGACTTCGCGGCCCGGGCGGCCCGCGACCGCCGGGAGCCGCCGACGGCGGGCATCGCCCAGCTGGACGGCCACCTGGACGCCTGACCCGACGTACACACCCGCACGCGGCCTACGCGGCCTACGCGGCCTACGCGGCCTACGCGGCCTACGCGGCCTACGCGGCCTACGCGGCCTACGCGGCCTACGCGGCCTACGCGGCCTTGCGGCCTACGCGGCTTCGCAACCTACGCGGCCTCGCGGTACGCGGCCCGCGCCGTCTGCCAGGCCGCTCAGGCCGCCTGGACCGCCCGGGCCGCCCGGTTCACGCGTGTTCGATGCGGCAGAGGCAGAACGGATGCCCGGCCGGGTCGGCGTACACCATGAAGTCCTTCTTCTCCCGGTCCTCCAGATCCAGCGGGCGGGCGCCCAGCGCCAGCACCCGCTCGTGGGCGGCGTCCATCTCCTCCCAGGTGGCGCCGCCGTCGAGGTCCAGGTGGAACTGCTGCGGGTTGCGGTCAGCGCGCGGCCACTCCGGCGGGGTGTACCCCTCCACCTGCTGGAAGGCGATCCTGGGTCCCTCGGGGACGCGCAGGACGATCCAGTCGTCCTCGCCCGCCTCGCCCTCGGCGGCGTCCAGGGAGCCGCCCAGGACCGCCGAGTAGAACCCGGCGAGCGCGCGCGGATCGGGACAGTCGAGGACGACCGAACGGAAACGGGCTACGGGCGGCATGGAACCCTCCTGGCGGTCAGCACGAGCACAGGCAGAACGGGTGCCCGGCCGGATCGGCGTACACACGCCAGCCGCGCGAGCGGTCCTCGGCGTCCAGCGGCTTCGCGCCGAGGGCCAGCACGCCGCGTTCGGCCGCGTCCAGGTCCCCCACCGTCAGATCCAGGTGGAACTGCTGCGAGTGCTCGGGCGCGGGCCAGGCGGGCGGAGTGAACCCGGGGGCGGCCTGGAAGGCCAGCGACCGGCCGTCGGGCAGCTTCAGATCGACCCAGTCGCCGTCGCCCTCCGTGCTGCCGCCCAGCACCTCGGCGTAGAAACCGGCCAGCGCGCGCGGGTCGGGACAGTCCAGAACGACGACGCCCAGTTCGGCGAGAGCCATGACGCTCCTCCTCGAGTCGAAGTTGCCTGCTCACCGGTTACCCATAGACGCCGGTAACCAGTAACGGTTACTGCATACTCCCGTATCGGCGGTAACGTCGCAAGCATGAGTGAGCGATCGGCCGCGCCCGGCGACCTGGCCCTGGTCGAGGCCCTGGTGAACACGCTGGACGTCGAGTCCGGCGCGGACACGCTGGACACCGCGGAGGGCCGGGCGAGGTTCGGGATCGCCGAAGGCGAGGCGGCGCACGCCCGCGAGCTGCGGGAGTCCCTGCGCGCCGCCCTGCTGGCCCACGCGGGCCACCCGCCGCACCGCGCGGTGACCCCGCTGAGCGACCTGCTCGCCGCGGCGCCCCTGCTGGTGACGGTCGACGCCCACGACGGCGCGGCCCGGCTCGCCCCGGCGGCGGGCGGGGCCCCGCTGCTCGCCCGTACGGCGGCCGCCGTGGCGCAGGCGCTCGTCGAGGGCACCTGGACCCGGCTGAAGGCGTGCGAGGCCGTCACCTGCCACTGGGCGTACTACGACCGCAGTCCGGCCGGCCGGGGCCGCTGGTGCTCGATGCAGGTCTGCGGGGCCCGCGCGAAGATGCGCCGGTACCGGTCGAAGTAGTTCACCGGCCGTCGCACAGGCCGGTGGTGCAGAATGCAGAAAGACGCCGGTTCGGCCGACTGAGCCTCGGCCGAACCGGCTTCGCCCGCACGCGCCCAGCGGGAGCGCCCCCGGCGCCCCGCGGGAGCGCCCCCGGCGCCCCGCGAGAGCGCGGGCGTCAGGCCGTCGGGCGGCCCATGCCCCGGTAGGTCCAGCCGGCCTTGCGCCACAGCTCGGGGTCGAGCGCGTTGCGGCCGTCGAGGATCAGCCGGGTCGTCGCCACCTCGCCGAGCGCCGCCGGGTCCAGCTCGCGGAACTCCCGCCATTCGGTGAGATGCAGCACCGCGTCGGCGCCCCGCACGGCGTCGAGCGCCGAGGGGGCGTAACCGAGGGTGGGGAAGAGCCGGCGGGCGTTCTCCATCCCCTTCGGGTCGTACACCGTGACCTGACCGCCCTGCAGATGGATCTGGCCGGCCACGTTCAGCGCGGGGGAGTCCCGGACGTCGTCCGAGTCGGGCTTGAAAGTGGCGCCGAGCACGGCGACCCGCTTGCCCAGGAACGATCCGCCTCCCAGCGCCTGCCGCGCGAGCTCCACCATCCGCCCCCGCTGGCGCATGTTGATCGAGTCGATCTCGCGCAGGAAGGTCAGCGCCTGGTCGGCCCCGAGCTCACCGGCCCGGGCCATGAAGGCGCGGATGTCCTTGGGCAGACAGCCGCCGCCGAACCCGATCCCCGCCCGCAGGAACTTCTTGCCGATCCGGTCGTCGTACCCGATCGCCTCGGCCAGCTTGGCGACGTCGCCGTCGGCGGCCTCGCACACCTCCGCCATGGCGTTGATGAAGGAGATCTTGGTGGCGAGGAAGGAGTTCGCGGACGTCTTCACCAGCTCGGCCGTGGGGAAGTCCGTGACGACGAACGGGGAGCCCTCCCCGACGGGCGTCTCGTACACCTGCCGCAGCAGCGCCTCGGCCCGCTCGCTGCGCACGCCGACGACGATGCGGTCCGGGTGCAGCGTGTCCTGCACCGCGAAGCCCTCCCGCAGGAACTCCGGGTTCCAGGCGAGCTCGGCGTCCTCGCCGGCCGGCGCGAGCTCGGCGATCATGCGGGCCAGCCGGTCCGCGGAGCCCACCGGCACGGTCGACTTGCCGACGACCAGCGAGGGCCGCGTCAGATGCGGGGCGAGGGAGGCGAGGGCGGACTCGACGTACGACATGTCGCACGCGTACTCGCCGTGCTTCTGGGGCGTGTTGACGCAGACGAAGTGGACGTCGCCGAACGCCCCCACCTCGGCCCAGTCCTGGGTGAACCGCAGCCGGCCGCTGGAACCCTCGAAGCCGGCGACGTGCCGGCGCAGCAGCTCCTCGAGACCCGGCTCGTACATGGGCGTCTCACCGCGCTCGAGCATCTCGATCTTCTCGCGCACCACGTCGAGAGCGAGCACCTCGAATCCCAGCTCGGCCATGGCCGCGGCGTGCGTGGCGCCGAGATAGCCGGTGCCGATCACGGTGATGTTGAGGGCCATGAATGCTCCTGGTGGGGGATGCCGGTCGCTGCGCGCCCGAGCATAGTCGGGGCGTGCGGACGCCCTTCACCGGGCAGATCACGGGACGGGGCCCCTGTCGCCAAGGTCACGTATCAACAGGCTCGGCGGCGCTTTAAAATTTGAGTTACTTAACGGTAATTAGCACGGTGACCGCAGCGTCTTTGGAGCGTGAGACACCTTGGCCGGATCGGCTGATTTCGACCTGTACCGCCCGTCCGAGGAGCACGACATGCTCCGCGACGCCATCCGTTCGCTCTCCGAGGCGAAGATCGCGCCGTTCGCCGCCGCGGTGGACGAGGAGGCACGCTTCCCGCAGGAGGCGCTGGACGCGCTGGTGGCCAGCGACCTGCACGCCGTGCACGTTCCCGAGGAGTACGGCGGCGCGGGCGCCGACGCCCTCGCGACGGTCATCGTGATCGAGGAGGTGGCCCGTGTCTGCGTGTCCTCCTCGCTGATCCCCGCGGTCAACAAGCTGGGCTCGCTCCCGGTGATCCTCTCCGGGTCCGAGGACCTGAAGAAGAGGTACCTCTCGCCGCTCGCCAAGGGCGACGCGATGTTCTCGTACGCGCTCTCCGAGCCGGACGCGGGCTCGGACGCCGCCGGCATGAAGACGAAGGCGGTCCGCGACGGCGACCACTGGATCCTCAACGGCGTCAAGCGCTGGATCACCAACGCCGGCGTGAGCGACTACTACACGGTCATGGCCGTGACGGACCCGACGAAGCGCTCCAAGGGCATCTCCGCGTTCGTCGTCGAGAAGTCCGACCCGGGGGTCTCCTTCGGCGCCCCGGAGAAGAAGCTCGGCATCAAGGGCTCCCCGACCCGCGAGGTCTACTTCGACAACGTCCGCATCCCGGCCGACCGCATGATCGGCGAGGAGGGCACGGGCTTCGCGACGGCGATGAAGACGCTCGACCACACCCGCATCACGATCGCCGCGCAGGCGCTCGGCGTCGCCCAGGGCGCCTTCGACTACGCCAAGGGCTACGTCCAGGAGCGCAAGCAGTTCGGCAAGGCCATCGCCGACTTCCAGGGCATCCAGTTCATGCTCGCCGACATGGCGATGAAGATCGAGGCCGCCCGTCAGCTGACGTACGCGGCGGCGGCCAAGTCCGAGCGCCTGGACTCCGACCTCACCTTCCAGGGCGCGGCCGCCAAGTGCTTCGCCTCGGACGTGGCGATGGAGGTCACCACGGACGCCGTCCAGCTCCTCGGCGGCTACGGCTACACCCGTGACTACCCGGTCGAGCGGATGATGCGCGACGCGAAGATCACGCAGATTTATGAGGGCACGAACCAGGTTCAGCGCATCGTCATGGCGAGGAACCTGCCGTAGCCGTCGGCCGACGGCCGACGGCCCGGCGCAGTGACAGAGGGCCCGACGTCTCGCGTCGGGCCCTTCGTCTCGCGTCGGGCCCTTTGCGGCGGACGGCCGGAACTCTCCGGCGCTCCGGCCGCGCGGCAGGTGGCGGGCGAGGGGGGAATTCCGGCGTGGGCGTCGCCCAGGCGGTCCGTCGCCGCTCACGGCCCTCGAAGGGCGGCCCTGGAGGATTCGCACCCCACCCGGAGCCGCCGGCGGGGCGATCGGATGAAGCCGAGAAGCTGGACGCGGACCCGGTGTCTGCTCAGTCGCCGAAGCCCTCCGCGATCCGGCGCTCGCGCAGTTCCATGATCGCCCGGCGGCGCGCCAGGCGGTGGGTGCGGCGGATCTGGGCCTCCTGGAAGCGGCGTTCGTCGCGTTCCGTCTCGGGGAGCACCGGCGGGACCGTGCGCGGCTTGCCGTCGGCGTCGACGGCTGCGAAGACCAGGTAGGCCGAGCCGACCTGGGTGGCCGGGGCGGACTCGTTCCAGCGTTCGGCCATGACCCGCACGCCGACCTCCATCGAGGTCCGGCCGGTCCAGTTGACCTGGGCCTTCACATGGACGAGGTCGCCCACCCGGACCGGCTCCAGAAACGCCATCTCGTCCATGGACGCGGTGACGGCGGGACCCCCGGAGTGCCGTCCGGCCACGGCGCCCGCCGCGTCGTCGACGAGTTTCATGATCACACCGCCGTGCACCGTGCCCAGGAGGTTGGTGTCGGCGTGGGTCATGATGTGGCTGAGGGTGGTGCGGGACGCCGACGTGGGCTTGCCCGGGATGTCCGGAGTGCTGCCCGAGTCCGCTGCGGTGACCTGGTCTGTCATGTCCTCCACCTTATGGTGCGGGGGACAACCCGGGACTTTGTGTCAGCTTGGCAACAGCGGGGCCCTGATTCTCCGACGACCCTTGTACGGCACACAGCACTGCCCTGCACACTGGTCCGCATGAACGATTGGCCCGAGGGATGGTCCGACAGGGACCGCGGCAACCGGTACGGCGGCGGCAGCGCGAACGCGCAGCCCGAGAGCCCGCGTGTCATGCGGCAGGTCCGCCGCGGCCCGGCCGCGCCGCCGCAGGGCGCCGGCGTCCCGCCGCAGCCGTCGTACGTCAACGGCCAGGGATACGGCGACTACACCGACGCCCGGCAGACCGGGTACGACAGCGGCTACAACACGGGCCAGGTCTACGGCGGCGACTCCGGCGACTCCGGAGGGACCGGCGGATACTCCGGCGGTGAGCCGCGGCCCGCGCCGAACTGGCGCCGCCGCATCAAGTGGACGGCGATCACCGTCGTGACCGTGCTGGTCGTGACGACGGTGGGCACCTACTTCTGGGCCGACGGCAAGCTGCAGCGCGAGGTCGACCTGTCGAAGGTCATCGACCGGCCCGAGGGCGGCGACGGCACGAACTACCTGATCGTCGGCTCCGACAGCCGTGAGGGCATGTCCGCCGAGGACAAGAAGAAGCTGCACACCGGCTCCGCCGAGGGCAAGCGCACCGACTCGATGATGATCCTGCACGTCGGGTCGGGCGGCGACACGCTGGTCTCGCTGCCGCGTGACTCGGACGTCGAGCTCCCGACGTTCGTCGGCTCCGAGTCCGGCAAGACGTACAAGGGCACCGGCCGGCACATCAAGCTGAACGCCGCCTACGCCACGGACGGCCCCGAGCTGCTGGTGCGCACGATCGAGTTCAACACCGGCCTGCGCATCGACCACTACGTCGAGATCGGCTTCGCCGGCTTCGCGAGCATCGTGGACGCGGTCGGCGGCGTGGAGATCACCATCGACAAGGCGTTCAAGGACAAGTACTCGGGCGCCGACTTCCAGGCGGGCAAGCAGAAGCTGAACGGCGAGGAGGCGCTGGCCTTCGTCCGCACCCGCCACGCGTTCGCCGCGTCCGACCTGCAGCGCACCAAGAACCAGCAGAAGTTCCTCGCGGCCCTCGCCCACGAGGTGGCGACCCCCGGCACGGTCCTGAACCCCTTCAAGCTGTACCCGACGATGAGCGCCGGACTGGACTCGCTGATCGTCGACAAGGACATGGGTCTGTACGACCTCGGGTCCATGTTCTTCGCGATGAAGGGCGTCAACGGCGGCGACGGCACCTCGCTGAACATGCCGATCTCCGGCTCCTCCGGCGGCAACCTCGTCTGGGACAAGACGAAGGTCAAGCAGCTGGTGAACGAGCTGAACAACGACGAGAAGGTCACCGTCACCGGCAACTGACCCCGTCCGGCCCGGACCCGTCCGGGCCCCTGCGCGCACGGAGAGGGGCGCCCGCACAGGGCGCCCCTTTCCGTGTTCCGGTCGGTGTTGCGGACCGCGTTCCGGCGGAGCGGCGTCACATCGTGGCGCCCGCCATCGTGCGGCACATCTCGGCGCAGCGGCGACAGGACTCCGCGCAGCGCATCATCTGGGGATCGTCCGGCATGGCCATACACGCCTCGGCGCACATGTCGCACGCCTTGGCGCACATCGCGCACATCTCGGTCGACATGGCCGAGCGCCGCATCATCATGTCGGCGCACATGCGGGTCGTCTCGGAGCAGTCCAGCAGCGCGCGCATGATCTGCATCTGGGCCTGGCCGCCCATCTGCATGCAGGAGCTCATGGTCTCCTCGCACATGCTGTGGCAGGACATGCAGGCCTCGACGCAGTCCTGCATCTGGCTGCTCATGGCGTTCATGGTTCCGGGCTGGGTCATGGCTCCTCCTCGTGGTGAGGGGCCCGTGCGGGAGTGAGGGGGGGCCGGGCGGGCCCGGTGCGTGCCCTTCCGTCCTACGCCCTCTCACGCGCCCCCGCCATCGGGGACCGGGCGGCACCGGTGATCCGCGCGCTGCGGACACGACCTAGGAGCAGCCCACCTCGTCGCCGCGTACGACGGCGAACTCCCCGTGCTCCGCTTCGGCCGCCCGCACCGTGCGCACCCCACGGAAGTCCGCGCCGGCGGTCACTTTCAGCGTCGGCCCGAGCCCCTTGACGGCCCGTAGTTCGCTGTGCGGCAGGGCGGTCGCGAGGGACTTCGCGGAGCGGTCCCAGCGCGGGTCGTAGGCGACGACCGTGCGCCGGACGGTCGGGTCGGCCGCGCTGACCGGCTGCCCGGTCGTGCGGAAGCCCGTCGCCGCGAGCGCCGCGTCCACCCGCCTGCCGAGTCCCGTGGTGCGCGTGCCGTTCTCCACCTGGACCCGGATCTGCTGCGGCGCCACCTCCACGTGCGCGACCCTGCGGTCGAGCCGCCGGGCGGGTGCGGCCAGGGGCTTGTCGTCGCGCAGGGCCCGGAAGAGGCGCCGCGACTTCACCGGGTCCCACTTCAGCGTGGAGCCGATGCCCTTCACGAGGTATCCCATCTCTCCGACGGGGACGGTGACGAACTCGGAGGAGGACGGGGAGAAGGTGCGCATCGCCCTCCCGAGGTCGAGGAGTTCGTCCGCGCCGAAGCCCCGGTCGGCCCGTACCGAGCCGAGCACCGCCCGGGTCACGTCACGGAACCTCAGCGGGTTCAGCAGCACCCCGGAGGAGGTGGCCCGGTCCAGCAGGGCCGCCAGGAAGCGCTGTTGGCGCTTCATCCGGCCGAGGTCGGACGAGGCGTCCGCGTGCCGCGAGCGCACGTACTGCAGGGCCTCGCCGCCCTCGAGGGTGTGCGCGCCCGGCTCCAGGTCCAGGCCGGTGTACGCGTCCTTCAGGTGCGTCGCCGTGCAGATCTTCACGCCGCCGAGGACGTCCACGGTCTTCATGAAGCTGGTGAAGTCGACCTCCAGATAATGGTCGATCTTGACGTGCGTCATGTTCTCGACCGTGCGGACGGTCAGCTGCGGCCCGCCCTCCGCATAGGCCGCGTTGATCCTGATCGGGTGGCCGTGGTGCTCCTTGCCGGTGACCTGGTCGGTGTGCGGCGGCGTCTCGGCGTAGGAGTCGCGCGGGAGGCTGACCACGCTGGCCCGCTCCCGGTCCTCGGAGACGTGCACGATCATGATCGTGTCGGTGCAGTGGCAGGGCGCTCCGCCCAGGCGGTACCGGCGGCGCTCCGCCGCGCTGATCCGGTCGCGGCCGTCGGTGCCGACGAGCAGCACGTTCATGCCGTGACCGGCCCGCGGGCGGTTCTTCATGTCCTTGAAGGGGTCGACCCGGGCGATGCCGGCGTCGAGGCTGCTGATCACCGAGTGGCCGATGCCCGCGGAGGCGAGCAGCACCACGGAGAGCGTGGTCGCCGCCCGTACGGCCCAGCGGGGGCGCCGTCGTCGGGCGGGGTGAGGGGGCACGCGGCGCTGCGGGCGGGGGCGGCGCGGGAACCGGGGCGGTGTGGTGGGCATACGGGCACCTCCGGGCGGCGGCCGTGGGTGGGGGGAAGCCGTTGGAACGGTAGGCCCATACGATCTGCCGACCGGCGCAGCACACCCGGCGGGGCGGGCGCTGTCCCCCGTTCGCGGTAACGTGAGCCCCCTATGAACGCCAAGCCCGACGTGCAGCTCCCCGCAGTGTCCGTCATCATGCCCGTCCTCAATGAGGAGCGGCATCTGCGCGGAGCCGTCCAAGCGATCCTCGCGCAGGAGTACGCCGGCGAGATGGAGGTCGTGATCGCCATCGGTCCGTCCACGGACCGGACGGACGAGATCGCCGCCCAGCTCGTCGCTGAGGACTCCCGCGTGCACACGGTCCCCAATCCCACCGGGCGCACGCCCGCCGCGCTGAACGCCGCGATCAAGGCCTCCCGCCATCCGATCGTCGTCCGCGTGGACGGGCACGGGATGCTCTCGCCGAACTACATCGCCACCGCCGTGCGGCTCCTGGAGGAGACCGGCGCGCAGAACGTCGGCGGCATCATGCACGCCGAGGGCGAGAACGACTGGGAGCACGCCGTCGCCGCGGCCATGACGTCGAAGATCGGGGTCGGCAACGCCGCCTTCCACACGGGAGGGCAGGCCGGCCCCGCCGAGACCGTGTACCTCGGTGTGTTCCGGCGCGAGGCGCTGGAGCAACAGGGCGGCTACAACGAGGAGTTCATCCGCGCCCAGGACTGGGAGCTGAACTTCCGGATCAGGGAGGCCGGCGGCCTCATCTGGTTCTCGCCGGAGCTGAGGGTGTCCTACCGGCCGCGCCCCAGCGTGAAGGCGCTCGCCAAGCAGTACAAGGACTACGGCCGTTGGCGGCACGTCGTGGCCCGCTACCACGAGGGCTCCATCAACCTGCGCTACCTCGCCCCGCCGGCGGCGGTGTGCGCGATCGCCGCCGGGATCGTGGTGGGCGCCGCGCTCACCCCGCTCGGCTTCGTGATCCCCGGCGGCTACCTCGCGGCGATAGCCGCAGGCTCGCTTCCGGCCGGCCGCGGGCTGCCGGCGAAGGCCCGGCTGCAGATCCCGGTCGCCCTCGCCACCATGCACATGTCCTGGGGCTTCGGCTTCCTGACCAGTCCGAAGGCGCTGGCCAGGAAGGTCATCGCGTCCCGGCGGCCGGCGGTCCTCCTCAGCGACAGGTGAGAACCCGTCCCCGCAGGGACGCCAGGACCGCGCGCCGCCGTGCGGACCGCGCTGTCGGCTGATGCGGGGAGATCGCCGCCCTCAGGGGTGACCACGTCCGGCCGGGGGCTCGCCGTCGAGTGACGGCGAGCCCCCGTCGTCATGTGCCCCTCAGGGCAGGTGCGGTCCGGCGCCCGCAGGGCTGCCGGCGCCCGCGGGGCCGGCCGGGCTACCAGCGGTAGGGCGCGTACACGTCCATGCAGGGAGTGCTGTCCGACCCGTTGATGGCGTCGGCGTTGTCGGGGATGTCCCCGGCCTTCGGCGCCGACTGCTTGGGATAGGTCGTCCCCGAACGCCAGTCGGCGCCCACGATGACGGTGACCCCCGAGGCGTCGCTGGTCCGCTCCACCGAGGTCAGCGGAATTCCCAGCGCCTTGGCGACGCGCTGCGCGTCGCCCTCCAGGTCCGCACTGGGGTAGCGGACGACCGTCCTGTCCATGTCGGGCAGCGCCGAGGAGTCCGCCACCGCCTGCTTGAACCCCTTGCCGACGAGCTGCTGGGCGATCGTGCCGGCCCGTCGGGGCACCGCGGCCCGAGTGCTGGTCCGCGTGCCGTTCTCCACCTGTACGGCGATCTTGTCGTCGGCCGCCGCCGGATCCTTGGACAGCTTCTCCCCGGTCGCGGGCTTCTTCACGTCCGAGGCCTTGCCGTTGGCGTCGAAGGCCACGTCGTCGCGGATCATCGCCCACACCTTGTCGGCGTCGGCGCCGGCCGGCACCACGTGGTTGCGGTCCTGCGGGTCCTCGATGTTCGGCATCGTCGTCATGGTGATGCGGTTCGCCGGCACCGTCTTGAGCTGCATGCCCAGGTCGTACAGCTTCTTGACCGTGCCGATCTCCTCGGAGACCTTCAGCGACTTGGTGGCCGCCTCGGCCAGGTCCATCAGCCGTCCCGTGTCGGTGAAGACGTTCTGGTGCTGCAGCGTGCGGATCATCGAGTTCAGGTACATGTGCTGAGCCCTGGCCCGCAGGAGGTCACTGCCCCAGGCGTGGCGCGTGCGCAGCCACTGGAGCGCCTGCTCGCCCTCGACGTTCTTCGTGCCGGCCTTCATCTTCAGGCCGGAGCCCCCGCGGTCCCACACGTTCTGCTTCACGCAGACCTCGACCCCGCCGATGGCGTCCGCCATTCTCACCACGCCGGAGAAGTCGATCGTCATCCAGTGGTCGATGTAGATGCCGGTGAGGTTCTGCCAGGTGGCCAGCGTGCAGCCGGCGCCGCCGCGGGCCAGCGACTCGTTGATGATGGTGTTGATCTTGGGATAGGTCTTGCCGGTCTCCGCGTCCTTGCACCGGGGGATGTCGACCCGGGTGTCACGCGGGATGCTCACCACCGCGGCGCTCTTGCGGTCGGCGGACAGGTGGATGAGCATCTGCACGTCGCCCAGGGGCGGGTTGCCGCGGTTGTCCCGGCTGCCGCCCAGCGCGACGTTCTCGTCGGAGTTGCGGCTGTCGGAGCCGATCAGCAGGATGTTCAGCGGTGTCTGCCCGGCCGGGTTGGCCTCGGCCTTCGTCGCCTTCGAGTCGCCGCTGCTGCGCTCGCCCTTCTGGATGTTGCCGTTCAGGTGCTCGTAGTACAGGTAGCCGGCGCCGGCGGTCCCCGATATCACCACCGCGAGAACTATCGCCGACCAGCGAAGGACCCGTCTTCTGCGACGCGGCCGGTCGCTTTCGCGCCCCTGTCGGCGTCGTCCGCTTCCGCCCGACCCGCCCGCTCCCGCCGGCGCGCCCAGGTCCTGCGGCGCGAGGGACATCGTGTCCTCGACTGCGGAAGTCTTTCCCTGCTGCACCCTGCTCTGCCCCAACTTCGTGCCCCTCCCCACCCGTTATCCGACAGCTGCGCTCTCCGCCCGGTCTCCCCCGGATGGCGCGAGCGCACCCTGTCGGCCCACTCGTTCCGACACCTGTTCGCAACCTGTCAGACCCTTCCAGGCCCGAAGCGGGTTGGCCGCGCATCGGTAAAATCACGGTCCGGCACCGTGGGCCGTTCCCGGCCGCACTGACGTGCCGTCGGCACAGCGGTGCCGGTTGTCAGACCGTCATGCGTGCCGAATGGTTGCGTCCCGAGCCGGGCGACGCGGTACGGACACCGGCGACCGGGAGCCCGAAGGGCCCGGTCGCCCGCTCCACGGGACGGGGGCGGGCCCCGGAGGTCACCCGTCTCGCCGACTCAGCTGGCGCACTGGACCTTGTCCGCGGTGGACTTCTCCACGTCCGGAGTGGCCACCGTGGAGGAGTTCAGCTTCACCCCGGCGCCCTTGAAGTCCTTGCCCAGGATGAGGGTCATCGTCGGCAGCCCCTGGGCGTTGGTGACGCTCTTGCCCGGCTTCATCGCCGATCCCGACAGGCCCATGATGTCGGCCAGCCGGCGTGCCTGGTCCGCCTGGTCGGGCGCGTACTCGAGCGTCGTCGTGTTCTGGACGGCGCCCGCGTTGCCGGCGTTCTCGGACTTGGTCACGTCCGCCTCGGTCTGCAGCCAGGTCAGCTGTTCCTGCGCGCTGCCGCCGGGGGCGCCGCCGTTGAGGATCCGCACACGCACGTCCGAGGCCGCGGACTTCGTGCCCTTGAGACGGGCGGCGATGGCGGCCTTCTCCTTCGCCGCCTCCTTCTTCACCTCGGTGAAGGACGTGTCGCTCGTGATCATCTGGAAGACCTGGGGCGCACGCGTCTGGTCGACGACGACGGTCGCCTTGACCTTCTCGGCCGGGTTGTCGACCACGGGCACCGTCAGGAACGTGATGTTCTTCGGGGGGACCTTCTTCAGCTGCAGCGCCACGTCCTTCAGCGTGCTGACCTTGCCGATGCCCGTGTCGACGGTCAGCGCCTTCGTGGCCGCCTCGGCCAGACTCACCAGCTTCGTGGGGCTGGTGAGGGTGTCGCTGGAGGACATCTTGCGCATGAGGGAGCTCAGGAACTGCTGCTGCACCTTGATGCGGTCGAGGTCGCCCTGGTTGCCGAAGCTGTGCCGGGTGCGCACGAACGCCAGCGCCTGCTCACCCTCGACCACCGACTTGCCGGCGGGGAGCTTCAGCTTCGACTCCTTGTCGTCGACGGAGTGCGCGAGGCACACCTCGACCCCGCCCACCGCAGTCGTCAGCGTCTTCACCGCGTTGAAGTCGGCCATCATGAAGTGGTCCACCGTGATGCCGGTGACCTCCTTGACGGTGCGCATGGTGCAGCCCGCGTCCCGCTCGTACTGGCCGAGGCTGGTGTTGAAGCGGACGTTCCGCGTGCCGGGGATGTTCTTCTCGCTGCCGTCGGGCTGCTTCGTCGGGCAGTCCGGGACGTCGACGATCAGGTCGCGCGGAATGCTCAGCGCGGTCGCGTTCGTACGGTCCTTGGAGACGTGCAGCAGGATGTTGGTGTCGGCGTGGCCGACACTGCCCTTGTCGCCGTACCCCTCGTTGCCCTTGCCCGTGCGCTTGTCGGTGCCGATGATCAGGATGTTGAAGGCCTCGTCCTTGCTGAAGCCGCTCTTTCCCGCGCTGCCGACGTCCGTCGTGGTGACGTTGCCTTCGAGGTGCTTGAGGTACAGGTAGCCCGCCCCGGCGACGCCGACGAGGACGAAGGCCATGGTGCCGCCGGTCCACACCAGGATCTTCTTCGCCTTCGACTTCTTCTTCACGGGCCGTCGGCCGCGCCGGTTCGCCGGCTCCTCCGGCGGCGCGCCGCGGCGCCTTCTCGGGCCCGGGAAGTCCGCGCTCTGCGGCTGCTGGGGCGACGACGACTCCCGGTCGGGCGCCGCCGTACGGCCGCGCGCCCGGTCCGGGCCGCCGACCCGGTCCGCGGCGGATCCACGCGGTCCGGGGACGGCCGGCTGCGCTCCGGAAGCGCCCAGTCGCAGTTCGTATTCACCGGTGTCCGGGTTGAGTACCCACTGGTCTGCGGGGTCGATGTCGTCCGCCCGCCCACGGCCTTGCGCGTCCACGATTGTCCGAATCCTCCGTCGGGGCCACGCGGCGCCTTTACCCCCTCTAAGGCGCTCGGGTCTCGGTCACTCGGTGCGCGACCCGAGGGAAGGACCTCGCAGCCGGGTGCACCGGATCGCTCACACTATCCGCCCAGTTCAGCGTCGAGCGACGGCCGTGACAAATTCCACGCCCCTACAAGCGGGCAATCCGCCCCAATTCCTGGAACTCCAGTTCCCCGTGAGGGCTCCCCTTGGCAAGCGCTTTACCCGCAGTCGTCCTCGGCGGCGGTGTTCCCGCGGAAGGTCGGAGCGGGCGGAGGGGGCGAAACCGTCCCGTAAGCCGTTCCGTCCGATCGTGGCGATCTGTACGGAGCGCGATCGCCCGACTCCGAGAGGGGCGAGTTCGTGGGAATCTCCTGAGAAACCACGACCGGCGTGTCGGTGCGCAGCCGGCCGAAGAGCTTCTCCGCCTCGGGGCGCACCAGTTGGTCGCGGTTCGCGTCGTGGACATAGGACTCACGTGGAACGGTAAGGAATTGCACATTTTCGGTAGGAATGTGCCGCAGGCCGCGCACGAGGTCGTACAGGCCGCGCAGACTCGCCAGATCCGGGTCGGTGGTGAGCGAGGACGTGGCCGCGTCCAGCAACGGATACAGCTTCACCGGGTTCAGCAGGACGTCATTGCTCTGCACCTTGTTGACGAGCGCACCGAGGAACCGTTGCTGCCGGTCCATCCGCTCGGTGTCGCTGCCGTCCCCGAGCGTCTTGCGGGCCCGCACGTACCCCAGCGCCTGCTCCCCGTTCAGCGTGACCTTCCCGGCGGGCAGCCGCAGCTTGGCCGCCTTGTCGCTGATCGGCGCCTTCAGGCAGACCTGCACCCCGTCCACGGCGTCGACCATGTCCTTGAACCCGCTGAAGTCCACGACGACGTGATGGTCGATGCGCACTCCCGTCAGCTTCTCCACCGTCCGGATGGTGCAGGCCGAACCCCCGCTCTGGAAGGCGTAGTTGAACATGGCGAAGGTCGGCTCGGCCCGCTTGCCGTCCCGCCGCAGGCACCCCGGCACGTCCACCATCAGGTCACGCGGCAGCGAGACGGCGGTCGCACTGCGCCGCCCGGCGGCCAGATGCAACAGGATCGTGGTGTCGGACCGCTCGGTCCCGGAGTCCCGCCCGTACTTCTCGTTCCCGTCGCCGGAACGCGTGTCGGACCCGATGAGCAGGATGTTCTGCGCGTCCTTCACCAGCGAGGTCGGCCGCTCCTTCGCGTACCGCGCGAGCTCCGCCGCGGCCGCGTCGTCGGGCGTGATGTTCCCGTCGAGCTTCACGTAGACGGCCCACCCGGCCACCCCGATCCCCAGCACGACCACAGCCCCCGCCGCCGCCCCGTACCGCAGCCACCGCCGCCGGCGTCGCCGCACGAGCCCCCGCCCGTCCGCGGACGCCCCCGCCCCCGGCCCGAGGGGCCCGCCCCCACCACCGGAGTACGTCACGTCGGATCCACCCCTCCCGCCTGAGCGCGCAGAGCTGCTCCTACGACGATGACCCGAAAGCCCGGAAGGGGGCGGCCGGAAGCGAGCCGAACGGGTGACGGCGGCACTTCTCGGTCCGGGCGGGGGCTCGCAGAGTCAGCCCGTCCGGCGTGCGAGGACGAGGCCCCTCCAGGGGGCGGCAGCGGGGGCCCGGGGCGACAGCCCCCGGCTGCGCCGCCGCAGCCGACGTCGGCGCATGAGCGCCGGCCATGACTACCGAGCCGTCGCGGAGACCCGCTCCGCCTCGATCCGCCTCGCCACGGCCTCCTCGCTCGCCTCCGCCAGATTCCGGCACAGCACCACGGACCCCCCGCTCGCCAACGGCGCGTAGAGCCCGGCGCTCAGCCCCTCCCAGGTGTCGTACGGCAGCCCCGACAGCAGCCGCGCCCCGGGTCCCGTCAGGCCCAGCCCCGACGCCTCCGCCCGCGCCCGTTCCACGATCTCCGCGCCGGTGTACTCCGCCCCCGCCACGATCAGCGCGGGCTCCTCGGGGTCCACGGGAGCGTAGGGCGCGAACCGGTCCCCGAAGCCCGGGACGTTCACCGCGTAGTCGTCGTACCCCTCGGGAGGCCCCGGCACGAAGCGGCGCCCGAGCGGGGCGAGCGACAGCGCGTACCGCTCGCCCCGGCAGGCCAGCCCCGCCTCGAACCGGCCGGGCCCGGCCACGACGAGGTCGGCCCGTCCCGGGTCCCCCTCCACGTCCGCGACGACGCCGACCGAGGCGCACGCCAGCAGCCACACCGCCGTCTGCCAGTGCGCGGGCAGCAGCAGCGCGACCCGGTCGCCTGGCTCGGCGGACAGTCCGTCCTGGAGGAGGTTGGCGGTCTTGGCCACCCAGTTGGCGAACGTGGCCACGGACAATTCGACCCGCTCGCCCGTGGCGTCGTCGTAGAAGGTCACCAGGGGGCGCGCGGGATCGGCGGCGAGCGCGGAACGCAGCAGGTCGGCAGGGGTGCGATCGGTGGCAGTCACCCGCGCAAGCGTACGCGCCGCGCGCGCCGCCACGCCGGTCGCGGGGCCCGCCCGGGGCCACCGGTTCGGCCGAACGCATCCCGACGGTCCGTCAACTTCCCGATGGACAGAAATGTATGACTATGTCCAGGATCGGTGGCATGCGTGGATTGCTTGCTACCTCGATCGGTGTCACCTGTGCGGCGGCTCTCGCCCTCCCGCTGACGCCGCCCGCCGACGCGGCGACGGTGCGACCCGCGCCGACCGCGGAGGCGGCGCCCAACGGGACGACCAGGGCCACGAGCCCCGACACCGCGACCACGGGATCTCTTCCCGACCGCCCGGAGCTCCGCGAGCTCCCCGAACTCCCCGACCATCCCGAACTCCCCGCCGTCCCCGACCTGCCGGGCAGCACGCAGTCGCTGCCCCTGGCTCCCCTCGGCCACGACCGCGCCCTCGCCGGCGCGGCGGCGGCCCAGGGCCTGCCCCGGCGGGACGTCCGCCCCTTCTCCCTCCTCGGCGTCGTCTGGGACGACCCGGCCGCCGAACTGCACGGCCGCGTCCAGGTCCGCATCCGCCGGACCGGCGCCGACGCATGGTCCGGCTGGCAGGACGTCGAGACCCACAACGCCGACCACGGCGCCGATCCCGGGACGGCCGAGAGCGCCTCCGGGCGGGTCCGCGGAGCCACCGCCCCGCTCTGGGTCGGCGACTCCGACGGCGTCGAGATCCGCGTCCATCCCGACACCGAACGCCGTACGGAGGACACGGCCCGGGGCGCCCAGACCCTCACGGCCACCGCACCTCTCCCCTCCGGCCTGCACCTGGAACTGGTGGACCCGGGGGCGGAGCCGCCCGCGCAGGCCCAGGCAGGCCCACCACGCGGCCGCGCACTGACCACCGGTACGCGGCGGGCGGCCGCCCCCGAGCCCCCGCAGGCGGCGCCGGCCGCGGACGAGTTCGACCCGGTCGACGAGGCCGAACCGGTCGACCCGGCCGACGAGGCGAACGCGGCCGGCACGAAATCGGCGACCGGGCTGTCCGCCGAGGTGGCCGAAGCCTCCGCGGCCAATGCCTCCCTCGCGCCGCTCGGCGCCGAACAGATCCCGGCGCTGGACCGTGCGGACACCGAACGCGAACTGCTCGACCTGCGCGGGGCCGAACTGACCGCGGCCCAGCGGGCGAAGCCGTACATCGGCCCGCGCCCGAGCATCGTCACGCGCCGCGGCTGGGGCGCCGACGAGAATCTGCGGGAGAGCGGCTTCCGCTACACGACGAAGGTGAAGGCCGCGTTCGTCCACCACACGGCGTCGGGCAACAGCTACTCGTGCTCGCAGGCCCCGTCCGTCATCCGGGGTATCTACCGCTATCACGTCAGGAGCATGGGCTGGCGCGACATCGGCTACAACTTCCTCGTCGACAAGTGCGGCAGGATCTACGAGGGCCGTGCCGGGGGAGTGGCGAAGCCGGTCCTGGGCGCCCACACCCTCGGGTTCAACTCCAACAGCATGGGCATCGCCGTCCTCGGCACGTTCACGTCCGCCAAGCCGAACTCCGCCACCGTCAACGCCGTCGCCCGGCTGACGGCGTGGAAGCTCGGCCTCTTCGGGGCGAACCCGAAGGGGAAGACCTACCTGACGTCCGGGGGCGGCAACCTCTACGCGAAGGGCAGGAGCGTCCGGCTGAACGTGATCTCCGGGCATCGTGACGGGTTCGCCACGGAGTGCCCGGGCAAACAGCTCTACGGCAAGCTCGGCTCGGCCCGCTCGACCTCGGCGGGCTACCAGGGCCGCTGAGGCACGGACGCGCTGAAGCACGGACGCGCTGAGCACTGACGCCCGGAGGCGCTGACGCACCGAGACGTCCTGGCCGACCGGCTCGCACCCGGTCGGCCTCGTCGTCCGCCGGTCCCGTCGGCCCGGCCGGTCTCACCCGTCCCGTCGTCCTGCCGGTCCCCGCGGGCCGTCCCGCCATCCGGGGGACGGCCCGCAGCGACCGGGACGGAACGCCGCCGGCCTGGAAGTCGCCGCACGTCGGTCTGCATACACTGGCCGGTCGAAAGACAGTTCGGCCGGTCCCGGCAGGAAGCAGAGACGAAGGTGACAGAAGCGATCCTCCTGGTCGGCGGCAAGGGCACCCGGCTGCGCCCCCTCACGGTGCACACGCCCAAACCCATGGTCAGGGCGGCGGGGGTGCCGTTCCTCGCACACCAACTGGCGCGGGCGAGGGCGGCAGGCGTGGACCACGTCGTTCTCGCGACGAGCTATCTGGCCGAGGTCTTCGAACCGTACTTCGGCGACGGCTCGGCCCTCGGCCTGCACCTCGAGTACGTGACGGAGGAGGAGCCCCTCGGCACGGGCGGCGCGATCCGCAACGTGGCGTCCCGCCTCACCTCCGCCCCGGAAGACCCGGTGCTGATCTTCAACGGCGACATCCTCACCGGACTGGACATCGGCCGCCTGGTCACCACGCACGAGACGACGGGCGCGGACGTCTCCCTCCATCTGACCAGGGTGACGGACCCGAGAGCCTACGGTCTGGTGCCCACCGACGAGACGGGCCGGGTCCTCGCGTTCCTGGAGAAGCCGCAGACGCCCGAGGAGATCGTCACCGACCAGATCAACGCGGGAGCGTACGTCTTCCGCCGCTCGGTCATCGACACCGTCCCGGCAGGCCGCCCGGTGTCCGTGGAGCGCGAGACGTTCCCCGGCCTCCTCGCGGCCGGCGCGCGTCTCCAGGGCATGGTCGACTCGACGTACTGGCTGGACCTCGGCACCCCGGCGGCCTTCGTCCGGGGCTCGGCGGACCTGGTCCTCGGCCGCGCCCCGTCCCCGGCGGTCCCCGGCCGCTGCGGCGACCGCCTCGTCCTGCCGACGGCACAGGTCGCGGCGGACGCGAAGCTGACCGGCGGCACGGTGGTGGGCGAGGGCGCGTTCGTGGCGGAGGGTGCGCGGATCTTCGGCTCGACGATCCTCCCCGGCGCCGTCATCGAACCCGGCGCGGTGATCACCGACTCCCTCGTCGGGACCCGGGCCCGGGTGGGCGAACGTTCCGTCCTCACCGGCGCGGTGATCGGCGACGGGGCGGTCGTCGGCGCCGACAACGAGTTCCGCGAGGGCGCGCGGGTCTGGTGCGACGCGAGAATCCCGGCGGGCGCGGTGCGGTTCTCGTCGGACCAGTAGCCCGCCGCCCGGGTGAGGCCGGTTCCGCGCGGATCGACGTGAAGCCCTGCCGACCGCCCTCACCCTCGCCCCGGCCGTCCTCACCCTCGCCGGCCCGGATCCCGGGATCGGAGCCCCGGCCCGGCCCCGATCCCCGGCCAGGGCGTAGCGCCCCGGCCCGCGCGGAGCGACTCCGTCCGCGCGGCGCGGGGCCCCTCACAACGTCCCGATGTCCCATCGCGGCATCTTCGGGGCCCGCCGAGCCGGTGTCCGCCCGCTCAACAGGATCAACCTGGCCGCGCGGTGCCGCTGCCCCGCGTACGGCTCCAGCAGTTCCAGCATCACCGAGTCGTCGGCGTCGCGGTTCCCGGCCAGCGCCCATCCCACGATGCCCGGCAGATGCAGATCCCCCACGGTCACCGCGTCCGCCGCGCCGTGACTGCGCTGTACGGTCTCCGCCGACGTCCACGGCCCGATCCCCGGCACCAACTCCAGCCGGGCCTGCGCCGCGGCCGGCTCCATCCGCAGCGACTCCTCCAGCCGCCCCGCCACCCGGACGGCCCGCAGGATCGTCGACGCCCGCTTGTCGTCGACGCCCGCCCGGTGCCACTCCCACGACGGGATCAGCGCCCATGTCCGCGGCGCCGGCATCACCCACAGCCCTGCGTCGGCCCCAGGCCCGGGCGCCGGCTCGCCGAACTTGCGGACCAGCAGCCGCCACGCCCGATACGCCTCGTCCGTCGTGACCTTCTGTTCCAGGACCGACGGGATCAGCGACTCCAGCACCAGACCGGTCCGCGTCAGCCGGAGCCCCGGACGCCGGTGCCGTGCCGTGGCCACCACGCGGTGGCGGGGCTCGAAGGCCTCCGGCGCGTCCGCGGCCCCGAGCGTCTCCGGCAGCTGCTCCAGCAGCCACTCGGCCCCCGGGCCCCACGCCTCGGCGCGCACCGTCCCGTCGTGGGCGGCCACGCGCAACGTCCCCGGCCCTGCCGGGGTGAGGCTGGCCCGCCACACGCACCCGTCCGGAGTCGCCCGGAACGTCGGATCACCCGGCCCGCGGCGCAGCGGACCGAGCACCAGCCCGAGGTCGAGCGGCCCTTCGGGCGCCCAGTGCCGCACCCGTCCCGGCGCCGGAGCCTGCCGGGGCACCCCGGCGGGCACGCCGACATGACCGCCGCGCACGGTGGTGCGGGTGGGCCGGGGAGAGAAGCGTCCTGCCACGAGTGAAGTCCCGGGTCGTACGAGAGGGGGTCGGATGAGGGCCAGGGCCGGAGGGAGGTAGGAGTCGAGGGAGAGAAGGGGACAGAGGCGAGCGTAGGAGTCGGACGGGAGCAGGAGACAGAGGCGAGCGTAGGAGTCGGACGGGAACAGGAGACAGAGGCGAGCGTAGGAGTCGGACGGGAACAGGGACAGAAGGGAACAGGAGCCGGAGGGCGGAGCAGTCAGCGCACCTCGACGAAGTCGGCCACCTCCCGCTCCCCGCGCGCCCGCGGTTCCCCGGCCGCGTGGCCGACCGCCACCGCGCCCATCGGGTCCCAGCCCTGCGGCAGTTCGAGGACCTCCCGGACCACGTCCCGGCAGAACATCGTCGACGACACCCACGCGGACCCGAGTCGCTCGCCGGCCAGCGCGACCAGGAAGTTCTGCACGCCGGCGCCGGCCGCCACCACGAACATCTCCCGCTCGGCCGCGTCCCGCCGGGCGTCCCCGTAGGTGTGCGAGCCGTCCATCACCAGACAGGGGACGACGAGATACGGCGCATGGCGCAGGACGTCGCCCCGCCGCACCCGCTTCGCGATGGACTCCTCTGACTTCCCGTCCCTGCGCAGATCGGCGATCCACGCCTCCCGCATGGCGTCCAGCAGCCGGGTCCTCGACGCCTGCGACTCGAGCAGCACGAACCGCCACGGCGTGGTGTGATGCGGCGCCGGGGCGGTGACGGCCGCCGCCACCGCCCGCCGGACCGCTCCCGGGTCGACCGGCTCGTCGGTGAAGGAACGCACCGTCCGCCGTTGGGTCACGGCCAGTCGGACAGCCTCGGAGGTTCCGAGGCGGAACATGTCGTCGCGCGCGCCGCGCACCATCGCCCGGGCGCCTGCTGCGGCCTCCGCGGACCCCGCCGCGTCGTCCTCGGCCACGACGACGTGCCCGAGTCCGCGCACCACGGCCACGGGGAGCCCGGCCGCCTTGCCCTTCACGAGATCCCCCGCGGCGGCCAGCTCGTCCGCCGTGGCGACGACCGTCGCGCTCAGGGGATTGCCGTACGCGTCCGTGCCCCCGCGCAGGTCGTCCAGCACCCGTACGCCGGCGGCGCCGATCGCGACGTCCGTGAGCCCGGCCCGCCACGGACGCCCGAAGGTGTCGGTGACGAGGACGCCGACGTCGACGCCGAGCGCGTCCCGCAGTCCGTCCCGCAGCGCCCGCGCGGACGCGTCGGGGTCCTCGGGCAGCAACAGCACCGTCCCGGAGGGGGTGTTGGAGGCGTCGACCCCCGCGGCGGCCATCACCAGGCCCTGTCGGTTCTCGACGATCCGCAGCGCGCCGCGCCGGGCCACGACCCGGACCGTCTCGGCGTCGATCGCGGCCTCCCGGTCGTCCGCCCGGACGATCCGGCCCTCCGCCTTGGACACGATCTTCGAGGTGACGAGCAGGACGTCCCCGTCGGCGAGCTGCGGCTCGGCGGAGGCGATCAGCTTGGCGAGGTCGTCGCCGGACCGCACCTCGGGCAGTCCGGCCACGGCCCAGACCCGGTAGCCGTTCTCGACGGACCCGCTCATACGGCCCGCACCTCCTCCGCCAGCCGCAACGCCTCCCGCGCCATCTGCGCGGTCGCGTCGAGGTCGGTCATCATCAGCGGGACGGCCCGGCAGCGGACCCCGGCCGCCTCCACCTGCCCGACGGAGCCCGCGTCGACCGTGTCGACGAGCCAGCCGTCGAGCAGCCCCGAGCCGTAGTGCTCGGCCACCGCCGCGGCCGTCGACTCCACGCCCACCGCGGCGAGCACCTTGTCGGCCATGCCGCGCACCGGAGCGTCGCCGACGATGGGGGAGAGGCCCACCACCGGCACGCCGGCCTCGGCGATCGCCTCGCGGATGCCGGGCACGGCGAGGATCGTGCCGACCGAGACGACCGGATTCGACGGCGGGAAGAGGACGACGTCCGCCTCGGCGATCGCCTCCAGCACCCCCGGGGCCGGCTTGGCCTGCTCGGCGCCGACGGGCACGACGGCCACCGCCGGCGCCGACGCGCGCATCCGCACCCAGTACTCCTGGAAGTGCACGGCCCTGCGCTCGCCGTCGACCTCGACGGCGACATGTGTCTCGACCCGGTCGTCCGTCATGGGGATCAGCCGTACTCCCGGCTTCCACCGGTCGCACAGCGCCTCGGTGACCGCGCTCAGCGGATATCCGGCGCCGATCATCTGCGTCCGCACGATGTGCGTGGCGAAGTCACGGTCGCCCAGCCCGAACCAACCCGGTCCGGCGCCGTACGCCGCGAGCTCCTCCTTCAGGTGGAAGGTCTCGTCGGACCGCCCCCAGCCCTGCTCCTCGTTGATGCCGCCGCCGAGCGTGTACATCACCGTGTCGAGGTCCGGGCAGACCTTCAGCCCGAAGAGATGGATGTCGTCGCCGGTGTTGCCGATGACCGTGATGTCCGCGTCCGGCACGGCCTGCTTCAGACCGCGCAGGAACCGGGCACCGCCGATGCCGCCTGCCAGAACCACAATGCGCATGAGGGCAAGTCTCGCAGGCGGCGCCGACGGCGCGACGCCCGGTTGTGGACGACGGGCCGCTTGTGGACATCCCGGTCACCCGCCCGAGCGGCCCCCGCCTCCCGCCCGCTCCGACAGGCGCCCCGACAGTCGTCCGGAAGGGCATCGGGTCGGTCGTCCCGACGGGCACCGAGACGATCGTCCCGACGGGCGTCCGGCAGCAGTCCGACGACCTCGGCGCGACCGGCTCTCCCGGCCGGGACCTCGTCCTACGCTCCGACGGTGTCCGCGTGCCCCTGCGCGCCGACGGGCGTGCAGGCCACGGCCGACGCGAGGGCCGAACCGCTCCGCGACTCGCTGTGCATGGGCATCTCCGTGAGCCCGGGGAAGTACACGTGCAGACTCACCGCGGGCTCGAGCGCGTCGTTGACGACCTCGTGCGCGTACCCGGGCGCGAACACGCGCTGGGTGCCGGCCGCCAGCACGCGCTTGCCGCGCTCCGTGCGCTCGGTCAGCACGCCGTCCAGGACCGTGAGCACCCCGGAGGAACGGCCGTGGTCGTGCAGTCCGCTGCCCTGACCGGGCACCCAGGACAGCAGCCACACCTCGTAGTCGGGGCCGGTGCGCAGCCGGTGGTACCAGCGGGTCGTCGCGTCGTAGCGGACCAGGTGCTCCCACTGGGAGCGGTCGCCCGCGAGGGAGCGGGCCAGGCCGACGAACTCGGCCACGGTGGCGGGATGCTCGCGCGGCGCCTGGAGGAGGTGCGGGACTTCGAGGATGTCGCCGGCGATCTGGAGGTCGCTGTCGCTGTTCATGGGGTGCGGTGTTCCTCGGAGGAAGAGGCGGAAGAGCGTGGGGGTCGGCGGGGTGCCGCGTACCGTCCGCCCGGATCACGGGTGGATCAGCGAGGCCCTGGTGTGGGCCGGAGAAGGGCGGCGGCCGAGTCGCGGTGGACTCGACGGGTACAGCCGGAGCGCGTTGGACTCAACAGCTGGAACAGCGACAACAGCTACAGCGAGCGCGGGCAGCACCGTGGGACCCGGCGGAGCCGGTCGAGGTGAGTGCCAAGTTCGCGAGCATGCCCACTAGAACAGCGGCTCACACCTTCACTGTCAACTCGACACCCAGGATGTGGGACGCGGTTCACCTCATCAGGTTCAACTCCGAGGTGAAAGGTTTGTGCACCCGCCGACCGGGACACATGGCGCACATGCCGAGCGCGCAAGCCGTACGGCGATCCGTGATCGGGCTGTGATCCGCTTCGCTTCCGCGCGTGTGCCGCAACGAGATCGAACCTCTGGGCGTCCTTCTCTGTGCAAGCACCGCGCAGGGCCGGCGGCCCTCCGGGGCTTCATCTGCTTGTCAAGGTTTATGGCGATTTGAACACTTACCGCATGGCCTTGGTTCCGCAGAGTGAATTAAGGGGCCCAATAGCAGATCTCGGCTTGACTCGCCCGGAGCAGCACACTTGTAATTTCACTCGTGTCGTTCAGCCGGAATCGGTAACGGCCACGTCACGGGGACGCGAAAGACAGAGCGAGGGGCGCACATGACCGAGCTGGTGCAGCAACTGCTGGTCGACGTCGACGACGCGGACGAGGAACTCGGCTGGCAGGAGCGCGCACTGTGCGCCCAGACCGATCCCGAGTCCTTCTTCCCAGAGAAGGGCGGCTCCACCCGCGAGGCGAAGAAGGTCTGCCTCGCCTGCGAGGTCCGCTCCGAATGTCTCGAGTACGCCCTCGCGAACGACGAGAGATTCGGGATCTGGGGCGGCCTGTCCGAGCGGGAGCGCCGCCGACTGAAGAAAGCCGCGGTCTGAGCGCCGCCCGCTGAGCCACAGGCGCGGCGGCACGGCATGGCGGCAGCGAGGCACAGGGGTCCGAACGGCCCGTCGCAGGTGGGTTGTCCACAGGCGGCGGGCCGTCGTCCTGCCCAGCCGATAGTGTGGGCGCTCGTCCGAGACACCCCGCCGCCCCCACACGGCGCAGGCGTCCACCGCAGTCCAGCGAACCGGGGCCCGTACCTCGATGTCCGTGCACAGCCACACGGCAGCCCGCCAAGACGGCGCTGCCACACCTGAGTTCCCGCGTCATGTAGTGACCGCGGTGATCGTCTCCCACGACGGTGCCCGCTGGCTGCCCGACGCGCTCGCCGGGCTGCTCGGCCAGGAGCGCCCCGTCCAGTCCGTCATGGCCGCCGACACAGGCAGCTCGGACGACTCCGCGCGACTGGTCGCCGAAGCCGTCGGCGACGACCGCGTCCTGCACCTCGCCCGGCGCACCGGGTTCGGTCAGGCCGTCGAGGAGGCCCACCGCACGGCCCCGGTCCTCACCCCCGAGGAACTGCCCTACCTCAAGCGCCCCAGCGGCTGGGACCCCGTCACGCGCACCTGGCGCGACGACGCCTACGACCTGCCGGAACTTCCGCACGGAGAGCCCGTCCAGTGGCTCTGGCTGCTGCACGACGACAGCGCCCCCGAACCCGACGCGCTCGCCGAACTGCTGCGCGTCGTGGAGAACGAACTCGAACTCGGCCGTGACGACGTGGCCGTCGTCGGACCCAAGCTCCGCGGCTGGTACGACCGCCGCCAGCTGCTCGAGGTCGGCGTCACCATCGCCCACTCCGGCCGCCGCTGGACCGGCCTGGACCGCCGCGAACAGGACCAGGGCCAGCACGACCACGTCCGGTCCGTACTGTCCGTGTCCACCGCCGGCATGCTGATCCGCCGCGACGTCTTCGAACAGCTCGGCGGCTTCGACCGCCGCCTCCCCCTCATGCGGGACGACGTCGACCTGTGCTGGCGCGCACAGGCCGCCGGCCACCGCGTCCTCATCGCCCCCGAGGCCGTCGTACGGCACGCCGAGGCCGCCTCCCGCGAACGCCGCACCGTCGACTGCGCGGGCCGCACCAGCGCCTCCCCGCACAAGGTCGACAAGGCGGGCGCCGCCTACACCCTCCTCGTCAACAGCCGCACGGCCCTGCTGCCCTGGGTCCTGGTGCGCCTCGTCCTCGGCACCCTGCTGCGCACCGTCGCCTACCTCGTCGGCAAGGTCCCCGGACAGGCCGTCGACGAGATCCGCGGCCTGCTGGGCACCCTGCTGCGGCCCGAACGGATCATCGCCGGACGCCGCACGCGCGGCCGAGCGACCGTCGACAAGGACGAACTGCGCCCCCTGTTCCCACCGCCCGGCGCGACCGTGCGGGCCACCATCGAACAGGTCGCCGGCGACCTCTTCGGCTCCTCCGACCCCGAGGCCGTCGCCGGAGCCGGCCGGCACGGCGGCGCCGTCGAGTCGGGCCCCGGCGGCGACGACGCCGACTTCCTGGAGATCGAGCAGTTCGCCCGCCTCAAGCGCATCGCCCGCAAGCCCGGCCCCGTCCTCTTCGTCATCCTGCTCTTCGTCTCCCTGATCGCCTGCCGCAACCTCCTCGGCGGCGGCGCGCTCGCCGGAGGCGCCCTGCTGCCCGCCCCGCCGGACGCCTCCGACCTGTGGGCGCGCTACACCGACGCCTGGCACACGGTGGGCGCCGGCGGCACCGCCTCCGCCCCGCCCTACCTCGCGATCATCGCCACGCTGGCCACCCTGCTCCTCGGCTCGACCGGCCTCGCCCTCACCGTGCTGCTCGTCTGCTCGGTGCCCCTGGCCGGCGTGAGCGCCTACTTCGCCTCCCGGCCGCTCGTCGAATCGCGTCTGCTGCGCGCGTGGGCGGCCGTCGTCTACGCCTTCCTGCCCGCCGCCACCGGCGCCCTCGCCGGCGGCCGCGTCGGCACCGCCGTCCTCGCCGTCCTGCTGCCGCTCATCGCCCGCGCGGGCGCCGCCGCCGGCGGCCTGACGCAGCGCTCCGGCGGCCGCGGCAGCTGGCGCGCCACCTGGGCGTACGCGCTGCTCCTGACCGTCACCACCGCGTTCACGCCGATCGTCTGGCCCATCGCCCTGGTCCTCGGTCTCGCGGTCCTCGTCCTGCGCCGCGGCGACATCACCGCCCACGGCCTGCGCTTCCTCGCCCAGCTCGGCACGCCCCTGCTGATCCTCGCGCCCTGGTCGCTGTCGCTGCTGCCGTTCGGCTTCTTCACCCAGGCCGGCCTCGACCACGGCCCGTCGGCCGCCACCGCGCTCGACCTGCTCGGCGCGAGCCCCGGCGGCCCCGGCACCGTCGAGGGCCTCATGCTGATCGGCATCGTGCTGGCCGCACTGGCCGCCCTGCTGCGCTCCGAGCGCCACTTCGGCGTCTGGACGGCCTGGGCGGTCGCCCTGGTGGGCCTCGTCTTCGCCGTCCTGTCCAACAACTCCACCTGGGCCGGCCCCGCCACCCTCGTCTACGGCCTCGCCCTCCTCGCCGCCGCCGTCATCGGCGCCGAGGGAGCACGCACGCGTGTCGCCGAGCAGAGCTTCGGCTGGCGCCAGCCGGTCGCCGTCCTCATCGCCTTCGCCTCGGCCGCGGGTCCGCTGCTCGTCGCCGCCGGCTGGATGATCGGCGGCGCCGACGGCCCCCTGGAGCGCCGCGACCCCGTCCAGGTGCCCGCGTTCGTCGCCGAAGAGGCCGGCGGCCGCGACCAGGCCCGCACGCTCGTCCTCGACAGCGACTCCGCGGCACACGTCGGCTACATGCTGGTGCGCGGCTCCGGCGCGCGCCTCGGCGACGCCGAACTCGCCGCGGCCGATGGCGAGAACGCCCAGCTCGACAAGGTCGTCGCCAACCTCGTCGCCGGCTCCGGCGCCGACCAGAGCGACCAGCTCGGCAAGTTCGCGGTGGGCTACGTCCTCGTCCACAAGGGAGCGCCCCGCGAGGTCGCCCGCGTCCTGGACGCGACGCCGGGCCTGAAGCGGCTCAGCCAGCAGGACGGCAGCGCGCTGTGGCGGGTCAACCAGGAGGTTTCCCGCGCGGCCGTCGTCGCCGCGTCCGGCAAGGGCACGCCGGTCCCGGTCGCCGCGGGCCCCGTCGACATCCACACCACCCTGCCCGCCGGCACCGGAAAGCGCGTCCTGCGGCTGGCCGACGCCGCCGCCGACGGCTGGACGGCAACCCTCGACGGCAAGCCCCTCACGCCCACCACCGTCGACGGCTGGGCCCAGGGCTTCGAACTGCCCGCCTCCGGCGGCACGCTGAGCGTCACCTACGACGACCCGGTCACCCACACCGCCTGGCTGTGGGCGCAGGGCCTGCTCTCCGTCGTCCTGGTCGTCCTGGCCCTCCCCGGCCGCCGCCGCGACGTCGACGACGACCTCCCCGAGGAGGACCTCGTCCCCGCCCAGGCCGTCGAGGGCGAGGGCCGCCGCGCCCGTCGCCTGCGCGCACAGGCCGAGGCCGAGACCGAAGAACCCGGCCAGGACGGCGAGTTCCCGGTCCCCGCGCAGGAGGAGCAGCCGCCGGCCGCGGTCCCCCAGCAGCAGTCCTACGGGGACTGGAACGGGCAGGACCAGCCGGCCTACGCGGGCGCCGAGTACGGCGGCTACCCGGCCGGCCAGTACCCCGACGCCCAGCAGTACCCGGCGGGCGGCTACGACCAGCAGCAGCAGTCCTACGACCCCTACCAGGCCGGCCAGTACGAGCAGCCGTACGCCTACGACGGCCAGCCCCAGCAGGCGCCGTACGACCCGAACCAGCCGCAGCAGGCCTACGACCCGTCGGCCTACGACCCGTCGTCGGCCTACGACCCGTCGGCCTACGGCCAGGGCGGTTACGACCCCGCCTACGACCCGGCCCAGCACCCCCACGGCACCGGCAACGAGCGCCCCGACGGGAGCCAGCAGTGAACCGCACCACCCTGTCCCTGATCGCCGGCACGGCCGCCCTCGCCGCCGTGACCGGGTTCGCCACGCTCAACCAGCCAGACCCCGCCGGCCAGGACACTGTCAGGGCGGCCGCCGAACTCCCCGTGGAGCGCACGAGCCTGCTCTGCCCCTCGCCCAGCACCTCGGACCTCGCCGAGACGTCGTACACGTCCTTCACACCCGTCACCAAGGGGACCGCCGCCACCGGCACGGCCGAACTCACGGCGGCGGCGGGCAACGCGGCCGCTCCGACGGACACGGCGAGCGGCAAGACGGGGGACAAGGCAGGAGACAAGGCGGGGGACAAGGCAGGCGGCAAAACGGGGGACAAGGCGAGCGGCAAGAAGAAGGCCGCGAAGCCCGTCGTCGCCCCCAAGACGCCCGGCGCCCCGGCCGTCGGCGTCACCACCGGCGGCGACGCTCCCGCACTCCTGGGCACCGCCGAGGGGAAGTTCGCCCCCGGCTGGACGGTCCAGGAGACCACGGAGGTCGTCGCCGGCAGCGGTCGCGGCCTGCAGGGCCTCACCTGCACCGCGCCCGACACCGAGTTCTGGTTCCCGGGCGCGAGCACGTCCGCCGACCGCACGGACTACGTCCACCTCACCAATCCGGACGACTCCGCCGCCGTCGTCGACGTCGAGCTCTACGGCAAGGGCGGTGCCCTGGCGAGCACGGTGGGGGAGGACATCACCGTCCCCCCGCACTCCAGCGAGCCGATCCTGCTGTCCACGCTCACCCCCGAGAAGCAGGAGGACCTCACCGTCCACGTCAACGTCCGCAGCGGCCGCCTCGGGGCAGCCGTCCAGGCTCTGGACGCGAAGCTCGGCGGCGACTGGCTCGCCTCCTCCGCCGAACCGGCCGCCACCCAGGTCATCCCCGGCATCCCCAAGGACGCCACCGCCGTCCGCCTCGTCGCTTACGCGCCCGGCGACGCTGACGCCGACCTCAAAGTCCAACTGGCCTCCACCTCAGGCCTGATCACTCCGGCGGGACACGAGACGCTGCACGTCAAGGCGGGCATGACGACCTCCGTCGACCTCGGCGACGTCACGCGCGGGGAGGCCGGCTCCCTGATCCTGACCCCGACGGACCGGCCGACGCCCGTGGTCGTCGCCGTACGGGTGCTGCGCGGCAAGGGCGACAAGCAGGAGTCGGCGTTCATCCCGGCAGCCGGCCCGGTCGGCGCGCGCGCGTCGGCCGCCGACAACACGGCCAAGACCGCCTCCCTCTCCCTGACCGCCCCCAAGGGCACGGCCAAGGTCAAGGTCACGGCGTCCGCGGGCAGCGGCGGCGGCACACCCGTCTCCCAGACGTACACGGTCAAGGCGGGCGCCACGCTGGAGGTCCGGCCCCCCGTCCCCGCCGGGCTGAAGGGCACGTTCGCGCTGACCGTCGAACCCCTCACGGCCACCCCGGTCTACGCCGCCCGCACCCTGACGGTCGCTCAGGAAGGCGTCTCCGGCTTCACGGTCCAGACCCTGCCGGACGACCGGGGAACGGTGGCGGTACCGCAGGTCGACGAGGACATCGCGGTCCTGCAGAGGTGACCCGAAAGGGTGGCTCCGTCCCCCGCGAGGGGGACGTCGGACGGTGCGGCGCTCAATCCTCGCCGTAGCGCGGATCGACCGTCTCGGGCGTCAGCCCCAGCAGTTCGGCGACCTGCTCCACGACGACCTCGTGCACCAAGGCGGCCCGTTCGTCGCGCCCCTTGGTACGGATCTCGACCGGCCGCCGGTAGACGACGACCCGTGCCCGGCGACCCTCACGCGCGGGGATCGTGCCGCCCAGCGGGACCGCCTCGTCGTTCCACGGCTCAGCCGCCGTGTCCAGGCGCGGCACCTCCAGGACCATGAAGTCGATGTCGGTGAGCTGCGGCCATCGCCGTTCCAGCCGGTCCACGGAGTCCTGCACGAGATCGGCGAACACGTCGGCGCGGCTGGCGGCCAGCGGCACCTGGGGCGGTGCGACAGGCCCCCGCATCCCCCGCCCGTGGCGATCGCGACGACGGGGACCTGGGCCGGCGGAAGGGGGCGGTACGGGGCTCTCCATCACTACTGAAGCGTAGTCCCCGCGGTGACCCCGTGCCCCGCCCCCACACGCCTCCCCGCCGCCGGGACCGCCGCGGCCCGTCGTCGCCCCACGCGCGCGGCTTGTCGCAGGATGACCATTCCAGCCAAGGTTGGGCTCGAATCCGTATCCCTCCGAGACCGGTGAGCTCATGGCAATTGATGCCGTTTGTGGCGAGTGATGACCGCGAGCCGGCAGGTTCCCGCCCTCAACGACTGGTGTTCACGCAGGTCAGCGGGGTATGACTGAACCGGCGCGTGGGGCGTTTCACAACCCGACACGGTGGAGTGACCTGGTGGAGAGTCGTCGCAGCCCGCTCAAGAGTGCGGTACCGTCCAACATCGTGAGCCCTGTACGTCGCTGTTCGCGCACCGCCTGCGGCCGACCCGCCGTCGCGACGCTGACGTACGTCTACGCCGACTCGACCGCGGTCCTCGGCCCGCTCGCCACCTACGCCGAGCCCCACTGCTACGACCTGTGCGCCGAGCACTCCGAGCGCCTCACCGCCCCGCGCGGCTGGGAGGTCGTCCGGCTCCTCGACAGCTCGGCCCCCGCCCGCCCCAGCGGAGACGACCTGGAAGCGCTTGCCAACGCGGTGCGCGAGGCGGCCCGCCCGCAGGAGCGCGCGGCCGGAGCCGGCGGCGGCAGACGCTCGGCGGACCCGATGGAGGTCGCCCGCCGCGGCCACCTGCGGGTTCTGCGCTCACCGGACAACTGAGCGGCCGCACCCTCCGTCCCCCTCACCGCGCCCGCACAGCTCCTGGAAGCGCGACCTGCGCCCACCCCGCCGCGCGGCAGGCGAAATACCGGCAACCGCTTTCTGAACCGTCGCACGCCGGATCGGACACCACCGCGTCCCCACTCGGCGGCCCGCCGCCGCACGCCGAACCGGCCCGGGTAGTTTGTGGTGACCCACAGGACTTCAGGAAGGCCGGCCGTGGCTGCTGATCTGTCGCAGATCGTCAAGGCGTACGACGTACGCGGGCTGGTCCCGGACCAGTGGGACGAGTCCCTCGCCGAACTGTTCGGCGCGGCCTTCGCCCAGGTGACCGGCGCCCGGGCGATCGTCGTCGGCCACGACATGCGCCCTTCCTCACCCGGCCTCACCGACGCCTTCTCCCGCGGCGCGGCCGCCCGCGGCGTGGACGTCACACAGATCGGCCTGTGCTCCACGGACCAGCTGTACTACGCCTCGGGCGCGCTGAGCCTGCCCGGCGCGATGTTCACGGCCTCGCACAACCCGGCCCGGTACAACGGCATCAAGCTGTGCCGCGCGGGCGCGGCCCCGGTCGGCCAGGACACCGGCCTGACCGAGATCCGCGAACTCGTGGAGCGCTGGACGGACGACGCCGCGGCCTCCGCCGCCGACTCCGGTGCACCGAGATCGGCATCCCCGGCGGCACCACGCCCCGGGACGACGGCCGACACGCACGCCGGCCCGGCGCAGGGAACGATCACCCGGGCCGACACGTTGAACGACTACGCGGCACACCTGCGCGCACTCGTCGACCTGACCGGAATCCGCCCCCTCAAGGTCGTGGTCGACGCGGGCAACGGCATGGGCGGCCACACCGTCCCCACCGTCTTCGAGGGCCTGCCCCTGACCCTCGTCCCCCTGTACTTCGAGCTCGACGGCACCTTCCCCAACCACGAGGCCAACCCGCTGGACCCGGCGAACCTCGTGGACCTCCAGAAGCGGGTCCGCGAAGAGGGCGCCGACCTCGGCCTCGCCTTCGACGGCGACGCCGACCGCTGCTTCGTCGTCGACGAGCGAGGCGAACCGGTCTCCCCGTCCGCGGTCACGGCCCTGGTGGCCGTACGCGAACTCGCGCGCAACGGCGGCACGGGCACCGTCATCCACAACCTGATCACCTCCTGGTCCGTCCCGGAGACGGTGAAGGAGAACGGCGGCACCCCCGTCCGCACCCGCGTCGGCCACTCCTTCATCAAGGCCGAGATGGCACGCTCCGGCGCGATCTTCGGCGGCGAGCACTCCGCGCACTACTACTTCAAGGACTTCTGGAACGCCGACACCGGCATGCTGGCCGCACTCCACGTCCTCGCGGCCCTCGGAGGCCAGGACGGCCCCCTCTCCTCCCTCGTCGCGGAGTACGACCGCTACAGCGGCTCCGGGGAGATCAACTCGACGGTCGCCGACCAGGCCGGCCGCATCGCCGCGATCAAGGCGGCGTACGGCCCCCGCGAGGACGTCACCCTGGACGAACTCGACGGTCTGACGGTCTCCTCCGCCGACTGGTGGTTCAACGTCCGTCCCTCCAACACCGAGCCCCTCCTCCGCCTCAACGCGGAGGCCCGCGACGAACAGACGATGACCAGGATCCGGGACGAGGCCCTGCGCATCATCCGAGCCTGAGACCGAGCCGGAGACCGGTCCTGCGCGATCCGAGTCGCCCTCCCCACCGGCACCTCCCCGGCCCGTTCCGCCCGCCGCGCCGGACCCCCACGGCCCCACCCTCACCAGCGGTACGCTGACCAGGCACGTCCGCACCCCCGGACCACACCCGCCCGCACCCCCGAAAGGACACCCCATGCCGCTCGAAGCCGGCCTCCTGGAGATCCTCGCCTGCCCCGCCTGCCACGCCCCTCTCAAGGAGCAGGACACCGAGCTGATCTGCACGGCGCACGACTGCGGCCTGGCCTACCCGGTGCGTGACGACATCCCCGTCCTCCTCGTCGACGAGGCCCGCCGCCCCGCATAACCCGCCCGGCGCCCCCACACCGGGCGACCCGCGCCCCTGGGCGCACCGCGCCCGCCGCCCCCGCACCCCCGGCCCCGAAACCGACGACGCTCCAGGCGATCGGAGACTGCCGCCATGCTCGACGACTCGCTTCTCGACACGCCGGACGCCCTCACCGAGGCCGACCGCAGAGCCCTTCTGCGCGGCGCGGCCGAAGCCGGGGCCCGCGTCCGCACCGCCGTCCGACACGCGGCCGAGGCCGGCGTCAACGACCTGGCACCGGACGGCCGCCCCCGCGCCATCCTCATCGCAGGACCCGGCGCCGCCGCGGTCTGCGTGGCCGACCTCCTCGGCACCCTCGCCGGCGCAGCATGCCCCGTCATCCGGCTTGCGCCCACCGGCGTGGCCCCCGCCGCGGGCGCCCTGCGCTGGGAACTCCCCGGCTGGGCAGGCTCCGTGGACCTCCTCCTCATCGCCACCCCCGACGGCAGCGAACCCGGCCTCTCCCTCCTCGCCGAGCAGGCCTACCGCCGGGGCTGCACCGTCGCCGCCGTGGCCCCCGCCCACTCGCCGCTCAGCGAAGCGGCCGTCGCCGCGCACAGCCTGTTCATCCCCCTGGCGACCGCCCCCTACGAGCAGGACGAGCAGCCCCCCGTGGCCGCCTCCGCGCCCGGCGTCCTGTGGGCCCTGCTCACCCCGCTCCTCGCCCTCCTCGACCGCATCGCCCTGATCTCCGCCCCGCCCGAGGAGCTCGACAAGGTCGCCGACCGGCTCGACCAGGTCGCCGAACGCTGCGGGCCCGCCGTCGCCACCTACAGCAACCCGGCGAAGACCCTGGCCGCCGAACTCGCCGACGCGCTCCCGGTGATCTGGACCGAAGGGACCTCGGCCGGACCCGCGGGCCGCCGCTTCGCCGCCGCCCTCGCCGAACTCGCCGGCCGCCCCGCCCTCGTCGCCGAACTCCCCGAGGCCCTCGCCGAGCACAACGCGCTGCTGGCGGGCCCGCTCGCCGCCAGCGCCGACCCGGACGACTTCTTCCGCGACCGCGTCGAGGAACCGCCCGCCCTGCACGCGCGCGTGGTGCTGCTGCGGGACCGTCCGATCGGCGGGCTGACCGCCGCCCCGACCGCCCGCGAACTGGCCCTCAGCCACGACACGCCGATCAGCGAACTCGAACCCGAGGAAGGCGGCGAACTCGTCACCCTCGCCGAACTCATCGCCACCACGGACTTCGCCGCCGTCTACCTGGCCCTCGCCTCCGGAGCCTGACGAGCAGGCCAAGGCCACGCAACGGCCGTCCGCCTCCGTCCACGGCCGACCACCCACGCCCACGCCGGCACGCCCCCGGCATGACCGACGACCGACCGACAACCGACCGACCGACGACGGACGGGCAGCGGAGAGAGACCACATGGACCGCCTCGACAACACCGTCCGCCCCTACGCCTGGGGTTCCCCCACCGCGATCCCGCACCTGCTCGGCGTCGAGCCGACCGGCGAACCGCAGGCCGAGATGTGGATGGGCGCCCACCCCGGCGCACCCTCCCGCACCGGCCGGGGCACCCTCGTCGACGTGATCGACGCCGACCCGCGGCGCGAACTCGGCGAACGGACCGTCGCCAGGTTCGGCCCCCGCCTCCCCTTCCTCCTCAAACTCCTCGCCGCAGGCGCCCCCCTCTCCCTCCAGGTCCACCCCGACCTGACCCAGGCCAAGGAGGGCTACGAGGACGAGGAGCGCCGCGGCATCCCCTTCGACGCCCCGCACCGCAACTACAAGGACGCCAACCACAAGCCCGAACTCATCTGCGCCCTCACCGAGTTCGACGGCCTCTGCGGCTTCCGCACCCCGGCACACGCCGCCGACCTCCTCGACGGCCTCGGCGTCGACTCCCTCAAGCCGTACGTCGACCTGCTGCACGCACAGCCCGAGGAAGCCGCCCTGCGCGAGGTGCTGACGGCGATCCTCACCGCCGACCCCGACGAGACGGCGCACACCGTCACCGCCGCGGCCACCGCCTGCGACCGCCTCGGCGGCGCGTACACCCCCTACGCCGGCATCGCCCACCACTACCCCGGCGACCCCGGCGTCATCGCCGCCATGCTCCTCAACCACGTCCGGCTCCAGCCCGGCGAGGCCCTGTTCCTCGGCGCCGGCATCCCGCACGCCTACCTCAACGGGCTCGGCGTCGAGATCATGGCCAACTCCGACAACGTCCTGCGCTGCGGACTCACCCCGAAACACGTCGACGTCCCCGAACTCCTGCGCATCGTCCGCTTCGAGCCCGGCGACCCCGCCGTCCTGCGCCCCGAGGCGGCCCCGGACGGCGAAGAGGTCTACGACACCCCCACCGACGAGTTCCGGCTCTCCCGCTACGTCCTCGCCACCGGCGGCCCCGCCCACGACCTCACCCTCCCCACCCCGCAGATCCTGCTGTGCACCGCGGGCTCCGTCCGCGCGGGCGAGCACGCACTGACACCGGGCACGTCTGTCTTCGTCCCCGCGGGGAACAGAGCCGAAGTGAGCGGGGCGGGTACGGTCTTCCGGGCCACAGTCGTCGCATGACCCCACTGACGGTGACCTGACGCGGCACCGCCGAACGGGGCTGCAACAATGGCCCCCCGGCAAAGGACGGGCAAAGCCGCAACGGGCCGCGCCCAGCACGGCGTACGCACGAAGGCGAAGGGACAACGCGAACACATGAGCGCGTCAGGCGGCACCAGGGCGATCGTGGCGGCACTCGGCGCCAACCTAGCGATCGCGGCATCGAAGTTCGTGGCGTTCGCGTTCAGCGGCTCGTCGTCGATGCTCGCCGAAGGCGTGCACTCGCTCGCCGACTCCGGCAACCAGGCCCTCCTCCTCATCGGCGGCAAGAAGGCCCAGCGCGAAGCCACCCCCCAACACCCCTTCGGCTACGGCCGCGAACGCTACATCTACGCCTTCCTCGTCTCCATCGTCCTCTTCTCCGTCGGCGGCATGTTCGCCATCTACGAGGGCTACGAGAAGATCCAGCACCCGCACGACATCGAGCACTGGTACTGGCCCGTCGGCGTCCTCGTCTTCGCGATCATCGCCGAGGGCTTCTCCTTCCGCACCGCCATCAAGGAGTCCAACGAACTCCGCGGCAAGCTCTCCTGGTCACAGTTCATCCGCCGCGCCAAGGCCCCCGAACTTCCCGTCGTCCTCCTCGAGGACTTCGGCGCGCTGATCGGCCTCGTCCTCGCCCTCGGCGGCGTCGGCCTCGCCCTCCTCACCGGCGACGGCATCTGGGACGGCATCGGCACCGTCTGCATCGGCGTCCTCCTCGTCCTCATCGCCCTCGTCCTCGCCGCCGAGACCAAGTCCCTGCTGCTCGGCGAGTCCGCAGGCCTCGAAGACGTCCAGAAGATCGAGGCCGCGATCGTGGACGGCGACACCGTCACCCGCGTCATCCACATGCGCACCCTCCACCTCGGCCCCGAGGAACTCCTGGTCGCAGCCAAGATCGCCGTCGAGCACGACGACACGGCCACCCAGGTGGCCACCGCCATCAACGCCGCCGAGGCCCGCATCCGCGCCGCCGTCCCCATCGCCCGGGTCATCTACCTCGAGCCGGACATCTACAGCGAGACGGAAGCCGCCAAGGGCCCCGACGCCGAGGCCACCCCGGGCGGCCCCAGCCGCCCCACCGCCGAACACTGACCGTCCCCCTGACACCACCCGACAGGACCCCCCGGCACCACGGCGGGTCCTGTCGCCGTTCCGCCTCCATCCCCTCGACCCGACCGACCCGAACGGGCGGGATCCGGCCGGATCAAGCCCGATCTCACGCCATCCGACCCGACGAGGACTGGGGCCGTCCCGCGCCCGCGGTGTAGCTTGGAACGGAGCCAGACGTCGCTGCTGATGGCGGTCGGGCGGTCCCAGCGGACCGTCCGAGGGAGAGAGGGCCTCCGACGGACTGCGCTGCGCGCACGCGGGCATGCCCGTGTCCTCCTTCGGACACCCCTGTGTCCGCCGCCGCGCAGACCAGCCGTACCCCCACCTCGCCCCGACCCCCGAGGAGCAGCACAACATGACGACCGTCGAAAACCGACAGGACTTCAAGGTCGCCGACCTCTCCCTGGCCGCCTTCGGGCGCAAGGAGATCACCCTGGCCGAGCACGAGATGCCCGGCCTGATGTCGATCCGCAAGGAATTCGCCGCCGCCCAGCCGCTGGCCGGCGCCCGGATCATGGGCTCGCTGCACATGACCGTGCAGACCGCCGTGCTCATCGAGACCCTGGTCGCGCTCGGCGCCGAGGTCCGCTGGGTGTCCTGCAACATCTTCTCCACCCAGGACCACGCGGCCGCCGCCATCGCGGTCGGCCCGAACGGCACCCCCGAGAACCCGCAGGGCGTCCCGGTCTTCGCCTGGAAGGGCGAGACCCTGGAGGAGTACTGGTGGTGCACGGAGCAGGCGCTGACCTGGCCGAACAGCCCCACCGGCGGCCCGAACATGATCCTCGACGACGGCGGTGACGCCACCCTCCTGGTCCACAAGGGCGTCGAGTACGAGAAGGCCGGCAAGGTCCCCTCGGTCGACACCGCCGAGAACGACGAGCACCGCGTCATCCTCGAACTCCTCAACCGCACCATCTCCGACGGTTCGCAGAAGTGGACCCAGCTCGCGTCGGAGATCCGCGGCGTGACCGAGGAGACCACGACGGGAGTCCACCGCCTCTACGAGATGCACCGGGACGGCACCCTGCTGTTCCCGGCGATCAACGTCAACGACGCCGTCACCAAGTCGAAGTTCGACAACAAGTACGGCTGCCGCCACTCCCTGATCGACGGCATCAACCGCGCCACCGACGTCCTCATCGGCGGCAAGACCGCCGTCGTCTGCGGCTACGGCGACGTCGGCAAGGGCTGCGCCGAGTCGCTGCGCGGCCAGGGCGCCCGAGTGATCATCACGGAGATCGACCCGATCTGCGCGCTCCAGGCGGCGATGGACGGGTACCAGGTCACCACGCTCGACGAGGTCGTCGAGACGGCCGACATCTTCATCACCACGACCGGCAACAAGGACATCATCATGGCCGCCGACATGGCCAAGATGAAGCACCAGGCCATCGTGGGCAACATCGGCCACTTCGACAACGAGATCGACATGGCCGGCCTGGCGCAGATCCCGGGCATCGTCAAGGACGAGGTCAAGCCGCAGGTCCACACGTGGAAGTTCGCGGACGGCAAGGTCCTCATCGTGCTGTCCGAGGGCCGCCTGCTGAACCTGGGCAACGCCACCGGGCACCCCTCCTTCGTGATGTCCAACTCGTTCGCGGACCAGACCCTGGCCCAGATCGAGCTGTTCACCAAGCCCGAGGAGTACCCGATCGACGTCTACGTGCTGCCCAAGCACCTCGACGAGAAGGTCGCCCGCCTCCACCTCGACTCGCTCGGCGTCAAGCTGACCAGGCTCCGCCCCGAGCAGGCCTCGTACATCGGCGTCGAGGTCGACGGCCCCTACAAGTCGGACCACTACCGCTACTGAGCCCGTAGCCCCGGTCCACAGCGGCACAGAGACAGGCCCCCGCACCCCCGTGTCGGGGGCCTGCCCCTACGCCACCCGGACCGGACCGCCGCGGCGCCCCGACCACCCCGTCACACCCCAGGACCCCCATGCCCCGCGGCCGGTATTCGCTGTACGACCCGCACGACCACACCCCCCTCGCACACGAGCATTTCCAGTGCGCCCCCGGCCCCTCCGGCTGGCGCTACGTGTCACAGCTGACCACCCCCACCGGCGATCACACCGGCTCCGTCGACCTCACCCTCGACGACCTCGGCCGCCCCCTCCGCCTCGAACTCCACGCCGGCGACTGGCAGGTGCGCGGCGCCGCGCTGGACGGAGTCACCTGGGTCCGCACCGACCCCACCGGATCCCAGGCCACAGAAGGCAACGTCCCCGCCCACGCCTTCGCCGGCGCCTCCCCCGCCTTCCTCGTCGCGACCGGCCGACTCCTGCGCCTCACCCCCTCCTCCGCGGCCACCCGCGTACGCCTCGTCGCCTTCACCGACCCGGTCCTCGCCCCACGCACCGTGGATCAGTCCTGGTCCCTGCTGAAAAGCGAAGCACACGCCACTGACAACGGCCCCCTGACCGTGGACGAATACCAGGTCACCGCCCTGGACACCGGCGAACAACACATCGTGCACCTCGCCGGCGACGTCGTCCTCGCCGCCCCGGGCATCGAGCTCGAAGACCTCGAAACACCACCCTCGGCCTTCGACTGACCCGCACTCCGACCTACGCCGGCGGCGCGAACCCCGTGCCCGGCCCCGCGGACCGGTCGACAGCCGGCTCCTCCGGCGCAACCCCGGCCGCCACGACCGGCGGGACATACGGAGCCGGCGGACGGTACGCCATCGCCGCGCCACCCGCACCCACCGTCGGCGCCGCCACCGGAACGCCCCCGAACGCCCGCCGCGCCTCCCGGACCTGCCGCTCCTGCACGACCGCCGCCAGATACGCGGCCGGCGGCGCCCCCTGCGGAACCGGAACCCCCGTACACGCCGCGAGCTCACCGGCCAGCCGCACCGCCATCCCCCAGCCGACCTGCGGATCCAGCTGGCCCATCCGACCCAGGTACTGCCGGACCGCCAGCCACAGCCCGTCCGGCACCGCCGACAGATCGAGACCCTGGAACCGGCCCGCCAGCCAGGGCGGAGGCGGCGGCACGAATCCGGACCGCGCCGCGGGCACCCGCTCCCGCACCACCAACGTCCCGGCGAAGACGTCACCGAGCCGCCGCCCCCGCGCCGACACGAGCGAGGCGATACAGGCCACCACCCCGAGCGTCAGCAGAATCTCCACCACCCCGATCGCACCGCGCACCAGCGCATGCCGGAACCGGATCGGCCCACCGTCGTCCCGCACCACCCGCAGACCGCAGGCGAGCTTCCCGAGCGACCGCCCATGACTGAGCGTCTCCACCGCTATCGGCCCACCCACCAGCACCAGCAGGAACGTGGCGATCGACAGAGCGATCTGCGCCGCGTCGTCCAGCGACGCCGTCGTCACCACCACCACGACGCTCACGACGACATAAGCCGTGAACGCCACCACGAGGTCCAGCAACGTGGCCAACCCCCGGCTGGGCAGCCTGGCAGGCCGCAGCTCCAACGCCACCGCCTCACCCGTCACCAGCTCACTCACGCCCGACATCCCTTCCCTGGCCTGCCCCGAGAACCGCCAGTCTGCCAAGCTGAAGGCACTTCGCGCCGCAGTACGACAAGCTGACACCCCACCGCCGGCCGCCGACGAACAGCCGAGGAGCAGGCACACCGATGGACCTCGACGTCTTCGTCTCCGCCCACCGGGCCGAATGGGACCGCCTCGACGCCCTCCTGCGCCGCCGACGCACCCTCACCGGCGCCGAGACCGACGAACTCGTCACCCTGTACCAGCGCACCGCCACCCACCTCTCCCTCATCCAGTCCAGCGCCCCGGACCCCCAGCTCACCGGACGGCTCACCCAACTCGTGGCACGCGCGCGCAGCACGGTGACGGGCACCCGCCGGGCCTCGTGGCGCGACGTGACGCGCTTCCTCACCCAGGGTTTCCCCGCCGCGGTCTACAGGTCACGACACTGGTGGATCCCCACCGCGCTGCTGTCCACCGCCGTCGCGGCCCTCCTCGGCTGGTGGATCGGCACCCATCCGGAAGTACAGGCCTCCATAGCCGCCCCGGACGAACTGCGCGACCTCACCCGCCCGGGCGGCCTCTACGAGACGTACTACTCGAGCCACCAGGCCGCGGCGTTCGCCGCACAGGTCTGGACGAACAACGCCCAGGCCGCCGCCCTGTGTCTGGTCCTCGGAGTCTTCCTCGGCCTGCCGGTCCTCTGGATCCTCTTCCAGAACATGCTCAACCTCGGCATCGGAGTCGGCCTGATGTCCTCGGCGGGCCGACTCGACACCTTCCTCGGTCTCGTCCTCCCGCACGGTCTCCTCGAGCTGACGGCTGTCTTCGTGGCGGCCGGCACCGGACTCCGGCTGGGCTGGACCGTCATCGACCCCGGTCCTCGCACCCGGCGCACCGCCCTTGCCGAAGAAGGCCGTGCAGCGGTCGGCATGGCCATAGGCCTTGCCCTGATCCTGTTCGTCTCCGGTGCCATCGAAGGCTTCGTCACCCCGTCCGGCCTGCCCACCTGGGCCCGCATCGCCATCGGTATCGCAGCCGAACTGGCCTTCCTGGCCTATGTCTACGTCCTCGGCGGCAGGGCCGCGCGGGCCGGCGACATGGGCGACGTCGAGGCGGCCGAGCGCAGCGCGACAGTGCCGACAGCCGCCTGATGTGCAACCGCCCCCGATGAACTGCTAGTCTCCTCTTCGCCTCGCAAACACTGTTGACACGGAGTGCGCGAGGAGGTAGATTCGAACAGTTGCCTGGAACTGGACAGAGTCCGGTCGGCAAGGGTTAGTATCTGTCAGCCTCGTGAATCTCTGATTACACAGAGGCCTCTCGACAAGTCGGAAATGGAATGGCCGGTCAGACCGCCCAGAAACTTCTGATAAAGTCGGAACCGCCGGAAAGGGAAACCGCGAGATAAGCGGGAGACCTGGAAAGCACCGAGGAAATCGGATCGGAAAACGGTCTGGTAGAGTCGGAAACGCAAGACCGAAGGGAAACTGCCCGGAGGAAAGCCCGAGAGGGTGAGTACGAAGGAAGCGTCCGTTCCTTGAGAACTCAACAGCGTG